>NZ_JBFRPK010000126.1:0-2166 GCF_041471965.1 Vibrio sp. 10N.261.51.A3 | reverse complement strand
TGTCCGTGCGACCTGAGGTCGTATGAAGCGTTGTTCACCGCTTAACGAGTGAACCATCTGTATCACCAGATGAACCTACGAGCCTGAATAAAGCAGCGGCTCGGACAATGTAACGAAACTTGGCCGTTGGGCTGAGTGGGAAAGGAATCGTGAGAGGACGTTCCTCCTGAAAACCACAATTCGGGTAAGTGCTAGGTAGTCAGTATGATGAACGTATGTGAATCCATTCAAGGTGCGTTATATGATGAAGCAGCGGAAGTGGTTAATACGCTGTGGCCAAAAGGCAATGAGAGTTGGAAAGAGGTTGGACAGTACTTTTTCGTGGTCGCCGTACTCTCCGCACTATAGTGGGCATCTAAGCTGACATTTTACGTAACATACGGAACAGGGTAAGCCTGTATCACTCCCTTTGGGAAAGCCTTTGTGGCCGATAGTGATGCAGGTATAGGAGGTCGGAAAAAGCGAAAGCTGCATTGTAATGATGCAGATACAGACTTATGTCTGATCACGAAAGTGAGCCCACTTCCGACTGGTCTCCCATTGCGAGAGAATTTGAAGAACTTTATTCAAGGAGAAAAGCAAATGGTGATCTCGAAAGAGATTAGTGCATCTTCTGACGGCGCTCAATGGCAGTCCATCGACTGGAAATCCGTTGAAGCACACGTATTGAAGCTTCAAATGCGTATCGCAAAAGCAACGAGAGAAAAGAAATACGGTAAGGTGAAGTCCTTACAGTGGCTCTTGACTCATTCTCGCTCAGCCAAGCTTCTTGCGGTTAAGCGAGTCTCTCAGAATAAAGGCAGTAAAACGTCTGGAATAGACGGTGTCACCTGGAACACAGATGTACGCCGTATGAAAGCAGTCAATCAACTGAGCCGCAAGGCTTACTCTGCAAAACCACTCAAACGTATCTACATCCCCAAAAAGAACGGTAAGCTCAGGCCATTGGGTATTCCATGCATGATTGATAGAGCGCAACAAGCCCTCCACCTTCTAGCATTAGAACCAGTGTCCGAAACGCTTGCCGACCTCAATAGCTATGGGTTTAGGCCAAATCGCAGTACGGCTGACGCCGTCAGTCAGTGTTTCAAATGTTTGGCTCTAAAGCGATCAGCGAAATGGGTTCTTGAGGGAGATATTAAGGCTTGCTTCGACAAAATCGGGCATCAATGGCTTATGGACAATATCACGGTAGATAAACGTATGTTAGAGCAATGGTTACAGTCTGGCTATGTGGATAAGGGTCTGTTCTATGATACCGATGAGGGTACACCTCAAGGTGGAATAATATCTCCAACCTTGATGCTAATGACTCTCGCGGGAATAGAGCAACAAATAAAATCTACAGCTCTGAAAATGGGTGCTAGGGCCAACTTTATTGGTTATGCGGATGATTTCGTGGTCACCTGCTCTTCAAAGGAAGTGCTAGTGAACGATATCAAACCGTTGATTGCTGACTTTCTGGCAGAAAGAGGGTTAACCCTCTCCGAAGAGAAAACGAAGGTCACTCATATTGATGATGGCTTTGACTTTCTGGGTTTCAATCACAGGAAGTACAAAGGGAAATTGCTCATTAAACCGAGCAAATCTAACACGCTGTTATTCCTTAGAAATCTACGTGAACTTATTAAAAAGCACGCAACCATCCCTGTTAACGATCTTATCAAGTTGATAAATCCGAAACTTAGAGGGTGGGCGAATTACTATCGCCACTGTGTTGCTAAACAAGTATTCGGGTATGTCGGCCACAAACTATTCCAAGCGTTATGGCACTGGGCAGTTAGACGTCATCCAACCAAGTCCAAAGACTGGGTTGTTCATAAGTATTTTCTCAATCGTAAAGGCCAGTGGCAATTTCACGGTTGGCAGAAAATCATGGACATGGACTGTCACTTCAATCTGTTCCAAATAGCTAAAGTGCCCATCGAGCGACACGTAAAAATCAGGAATGCAGCGACCCCTTTTGACCCTCAATACCAAGAATATTTGGTGAAGAGAAAATCTAAAAGGCTAGCTCGTAACTCTTGGAAAGAGCCTGTCCCGACTGCGTTATAAGTTGCTGGGTATCAATGATGCCTTAGTGGAGGCTTGAGCCGTATGCAGTGAAAGTTGCACGTACGGTTCTTAGAGGGGCGGCACTTGGTAACAAGTGTCGTCTACTCGACA
>NZ_JBFRPK010000125.1:0-12043 GCF_041471965.1 Vibrio sp. 10N.261.51.A3 | reverse complement strand
AGGTCGCACGGACAGAAATGGTTTAGATCAAACGCACTAAACCATTAAATGAAGATTAGAAAAAGTATCCTGAACTGAAGCCTTAGACACTAATTATGTGTGATTTTAGGTAAGGGCGGATTCTTTCAAATAAGTCTTCATCGCTAACTTCATGCAAGGACAGTGCTAAAAAGTGGACCTTACCCTCTATCAATTGGTAAACCATCCATTCTCCAGTTTTGTTACGTTCACCCCATTCGAAAGACTTCAATAATTCTGAATGTACAAACATAGCAATATGGTCATTCCTCTCTGGGGAACTTTCTTCTAGATTTTGTATTGCCTGATAGATCGATTTATCGTTCGGATACTCGTCTTCGAGATAGCGCTTGAAGTTAAAGATTACTTCGAAGTTCAAGCTATGGTGAACGTGGTATAAATTCCAGCCGACCAAAGGGGAACCCTCACCTTTAAAAGGTTTATAGCTAGGTTTATTTTCCTCAACTCTTCTCATGCGCTCTAGCAGCTCAGTGTAGATATAAGGATAACATTTGCCTTGAAGTTCTAAGAATTTGTGGCTGTGAACCATAGCTAACTGATGAACCATTAACTCAGAAAAAGTAGACTCTGGGCAATAGTAGGTCAAAGATTCACGCACATTGTTATATGCACCTTGAACCTTTAAGGCATCTACATCCACTTGGGAAAGATGATAGATTGCATCTAGATGGGATACCGAATTGACAATTAAATCTCTGAATTTATTCATAATAAAAAACATAAAGCGATTTCACAGCGGCTCTATGTTCCTAATTCGCTCTACATTTATAGGTGTTCCGTAGGAATTAAAAAAGGTATTCGCTGAAGAACCGGACTCAAGTTCGGATTCACCATCTTCGATAAGCTTTAAGAAAAACAATGCCCTCGAAACTTCACCACCTTTTGGCTTAGCTGTGAATGATACGATAAAGGGATTTGTAATGTCTCGAAAGCGTTGAACCAGCTGCTCATAGTTTTCACCCAATAGGCTACCAGCAATATCCTCAACCATTTCAGGTGTGTGAGTATAGCTATGATTGGATCCCGGAGCCTCAATTGCCACACATCTGATTAGGAAAGCAAATGGTCCCTCATCATTGACAAACCCTTTTCCAGCAATAGATTCACAAAAAGGGTTTTTTCCTTTTTTTTCCAACCCCGAGGATAATGATATTAATCGAGAGTATAGCGTATCTCTAACTTTGCTCTTAGTCAGTATCCCATGGCTATAAAATAATGATTCATCCTCGACACGAGTTCCGTGAAACCAGAGAACTTCCATGTCATCATCAGGTTCTCCGAATTGCTGGCGAATATAAGAATCAACATTTTTCTCTAACGTGTAGTAGTCAATTTTTCTGTCATTTTCAACACTATCTAAGGCTGCTAAAAGGGCTTCCTCTGTCACATGAAATATCTCACACAGTGACTTCTTTGCTGACTCGTACGATGAGCAATCCAATATCATTGACAGACTCCTTTTGTGGTAAAGACTGAAAATATCAAGCGTCAAAAATTACGCCTAACTACCTGTAATGTGGTAATTTTTAGAATAAGATATTTTGCATATTTATAATACCCGAAACTTCCTTGTAAAACGGTCTGTCGTTCTTATCACACAGTTCGATAAACGCTTTGTAGGTGGTACTTTTAGTGAAAAGAAGTGTTACGTCCTCAATAGCAAACTCAAAGTCACCTTTCACTCTCCACTCTCGCTCATGTGTCCAATCAATGATGAAATCTGGATTTGATAGATCAAAGTTAACAATACGCCACCACTCAGACTCTGGTAAATACTTCTTAGCGTCTGCTGTTTTATCGTAGATTACTGGACGACCGCCGCTTTTATATATTTTTTGTTTAGGAAACATGAAACCACAAGGATGGTACCTTGTTTTTGATGTGTGACCACTAGCCCTAAGCTTTTGCTCAAACCAAGTGTTTTGACAAACAGAGCTTAAAGGAGCATCTTGGAAGCACACAGCCGTATCTTTACCAACAATAAAGCCTTGCTCTGTAGTGCTACCTTTTAGGGTTTGTTCAGTCAATATATTGAACATTAGTTCAGCAACAGCTGCATTGTCTGTAGCTCTTGTTAAATGAACTAATCCCGTGGATAAATCCGAACGCTCTGAATAACGATTGCGCCAATCTTCAAATTTATACGACATGTTTCCCTCATCACATAATGCTATTAGGCGGCTAATAGCCGCTTGTAATTCTCACATAATGCCGTCATTCATTTATCTCTTCAATGTATAATCAATAGGTTAGTGACATTGTTAGAGAATTAACTGTTCAGAGATGCATAATTTCTAGATGTGTTTAATTCGGATAACTTTTGGTAAGGCAAAGGCGCATTAACAGGATGTGACTGAGAAAAAGCACTAACCAAATAAGAGGCAGATCTGAGCTAGCTGGCACTTTTTAGAAAAGTGCCATGAGTAAAACTTCAGGTCTATGAAGCCTCTGGACAAAAGTGAGTTTGGCTTGTATGGCAAAATCTACCCATCATAAAGTTTTTCATCTCCCAAACAGCAGAAAGGCACCACTTCAGGTAATGCCGCTCGTAAACGAAACCGGACAATAGATTGGACAATAGCTTCCATCTCTGGTCCTCGGTGTCAGATTCACTTTATGCAAAGTATTGTCAATCAAGATAAACTCAATGCGTTATTTTCAATAACCTACAATCAATGACAAACTCAAGAAACATTGGACTAATCTGCCCAGTTTTTGACCTTATTTGACAAGTGCCAATGCACAACTTATTACTATTATCTCGTCCATCTAATCAATGATGGAAATCGTAATGAAAACAATATCAATCAATTCAAAAAATTTAGCCCGTGCAACCTTCGTATGGCTCGCGATATTTACCGTTTATGAAATTGTAGACAGCCTTATGTGGATGACACAGACTTCTACAATGTTTTTAGCTCACCCTGCATTAGGAAAATTTTCCGGTTATGATGCAGCTATGATGGGAGACGGTTCACTACAACGTTTACCAATAATTGTTGGAAAATGGATTGGTATGGCGAAGTTTTTTTTAACCGGAGCGCTACTTACCGTGCTCATTTTTGGTAATAATAAAGCAAGAGGATTTCTGTTTGCGTGGAATTTTATATGTCTGATGATTATGAGTGCCGCACTGTACCCAACACTTGATCATATTGCAGTGCAGTACCCTGAAGACTTCTCTAATGGTTTTTCAAAAATGTGGACACTTGAGACCTTGGTTGGTGTGTTTAGTGGTATTTTTTGCGTAGTTGCGATTGCTTCAGAAGTTCTTGCTCAGCAGGAAAAATAACAACATTAAAAATACCCATCATTACTTTAGTTACAAGATGAATCTATTAGTCAGTAAGCCGAGTGAGTAGATATCTTTAATCTGCTTTATCCTAATCGTAGTGTTATGAACGGTGCCTTAAAAATGAAAACAATCAAATATAATGGACTTGTTGTTTTTCAAAAACAAGATATCCCCAGTTTCAAGCGTATGCCGCGTGTGTTTGTAGACAGTGAAGCCTGTTTTGCGTTTGTTACGAATGGTAATTTTAACGTCAGGGAGCAGACAGAGTCCGCTTCATTGAACAAAAACTGTGGAGTTCTGGCAAAATGCACCAACTACTTTTATGAAAATACCAGCTACCATAATGATGAAGGTGTAGGTGAAGCGATTGGCATCTTGCTTTACCCTGAAATATTTCAGTCACTGTTTAACTTTGATATTAGCCAGTCAAACTACAGGGTTGATTATAATATTATGCAGGTTGAAGTGGATAGATTGCTTGAGCACTATCGCGACAGCATTAGCATATTGCTAGACTCTCCAGAGTTGGCGGATGATTTACTTATCGAGAGTAAGCTACGCGAATTTGTCATTCTTATGGCGAAAAGAACCAATGCCCCGTCTGAACTCGATTTTCTTGCTTCCATGTTTAAACCTAATTTTGCCAAATTTGAAGATATTATCCAAAGTAATCTGTATGCGGATCTGAGTGTGAATGAGTTGGCGGCATTGTGTCATATGAGTATTTCAACCTTTAAACGAAAGTTTAAAGAGGTGTATTCAGAAACACCAATGAAATACATTACCAAATTAAAGATCAACAAAGCTAAGGTATTATTGAAAAATAATACTTTACGTATCTCTGACATTGTTTTTGAAACGGGTTTCGAGTCTATTTCTACCTTTAACCGTACCTTTAAAGCTCAAACAGGTCTATCTCCTTCCGAATTTCGTTTAGCTTGACACCTCGTACTTACTCTTCGTACTCAGAATGGTTCGCTTGAGCTAATCTGAGCAATATTTGAACTTTTTTGAAGAGTCTGTCTCCTCCATATTCCATATAGTTACCCCATCAGAAAAACTGAGAAAGGTAACGAATTATGGGTATAAGCTTCAAAGAAAAGTATGGTGAATGGGCACTTATCACAGGGGCAACGTCTGGCATCGGTGCCGAAATGGCCAGCCAGATTGCGGCGAAAGGATTGAATGTTGTTTTGGTTGCTCGTCGAGAAAAAGAACTTGAAGAGCACGCTACTTTGCTTGCGGAACGCTACGGAGTTAAAACAATGATCGTTTCAGCAGATTTAGGTACCGCTGAAGGCGTTGAAAAAGTGAAGCAAGTGAAGCAAGCGATAGGCTTACTGGTACTTGCAGCAGGCATTGAAGTGAATGGCGCATTTGCTAAGTCATCGATAGACAAAGAATTACAGATGGTACAACTTAACGTGACCTCTGTATTACAACTTACTCACCACTTTACACCAGCGATGGTCGAAAGAAAAAGTGGTGGCATTCTAATGATATCAAGTCTTTCTGGTCATATGGTTTCCCCATACTTTTCAAATTATGCAGGTACCAAAGCCTATGTTCTTCAGCTGGGGGCATCTCTTCATGGCGAGCTTAAGCCCAAGGGTATTGATGTAACCGTTCTTTCTCCGGGGCTAACTAGCACTCCGATGACTGCGGACAATGGTGTTGATTGGACCAAATTACCGATGGTTGCAAAGGACCCTGCGGAAGTAGCAGAAATTGCTATCAAAGGTCTAGGTAAAAAAGCGGTTGTGGTTCCCGGTAAACGAAATCGAATGACTGCTATTCTTTCTGGAATAATTCCTCACCAAAAGCAGGCCACGATGGGTGAGTCAATGATTGGCAAAGCAATGCCTAAGGACAAAATGTAAAACTCAACTACTTAAAACTTAACTTAAAGAAAAGGTAAAACAATGATTAAAGCATACGTACTGTACCCAAATAAAGATGATGTTATTTTTGATTTTGATTACTACTGCAACAAACATGTTCCTATGATCGGAGAGCTGTTGGGAGAGGCCGTAAAAGGGGCAACTGTCGATGCAGGGGTTGCCAGTGTAGTTCCCGGCGAAGCTGCGCCATATGTGGCAATCAGTACCATTTCATTTGAATCTTTAGAGTCATTTCAAACTGCTTTTGGCCCAAATGCAGAAAAGATAAAAACCGATGTTCCAAACTTTACTAATACCGCTCCGACAATCCAGCTTTGCGAGCAAAAAATATAAACCGTCAGTTTTCAAATGTGAAAATAAGCAGGATACGAATAGCCAATAAATTTGGGTTCTGCTTAAAGTTATTTTGGTAAAAAAAATCAAAGGCGAAAGTCATGGGAGTATTGGGAATAAATATGAGCAAGAAGATCAAATTAGATATTGTCTCAGATGTGGTTTGTCCTTGGTGCATTATCGGTTATAAGCGTTTAGATGCCGCCATAAAAGAGCTTGGTATGGAAGATAACATTGAGATTGAGTGGCAACCGTTTCAGCTAAATCCAGATATGCCACCTGAAGGTGAAGACTTACGTGCCCACCTCAAAAGAAAGTACGGCACCACACTGGAAGATAGTATTCGTTTCAGAAAAGAGATGGCAGAGCTTGGAGAAGAAGTTGGATTTAAATTTGACTACTTTGACGGACTAAAAGCTGTAAATACGCTTGATGCTCATATTCTTCTAGAATACGCAAAAAGTGTAGGTAAGCAAACCGAGCTTAAAAATAGATTATTTGCTTCGTTTTACAGCGAGCAAAAAGATATATCCAACAAAAGTATCCTCGAACAAGAGCTGCAAAGTGTTGGTCTCAATGTTGACGACGCAATGGCATGTCTTGATGACGATATTCTGCGAAATCATGTCCGAGCGCAGGAACAACAATGGAAACATACGGGTATATCAGGAGTTCCAACGATTGTATTCAATCGTGAGAGTGCTATATCTGGAGCCCAATCAGTGGATACGTATAAGCAAGTATTAACTGAATTAGCTAAGGCGTAATTACTGCATCCCACACAATCGAAATTTTACACTATTTTGGCGTTCTGAAAAGGTAACGGTCTATATGAAAAATAGAGAACTTGAAGCCTACCTTCATCTTCATATTCCAGTCTCAAAGTCTCTCGGTATCGGTGTGAATATTTGTAGCGACAAAAATATCGAGCTTAACGCACCATTGAAAATAAACATCAACCACATGAATACGGTGTTTGGTGGCAGCTTATCTGTTGTCGGTATTCTAGCTGGCTGGTCTTTAGTTCATGCCCAGTTGGAGGGGGAGAAACATCAAATAGTAATTCAAGAAAATAACATTCGATACCTGAAACCCGCCAACGGTGATGTTCGTGTTGTATGTATATATGACAACCATACAATGTGGTCTCGGTTTCATCGTGCGTTTCAACGTAAAGGCAAAGGACGTGTTCAAATAGCCTGCAACCTATTTTGTGCTGATGAGTTGGTTGCTACTTTTGAGGGTGTATATGTCGTTTTTAATAAAGAGTAATTAGGTAAAGACAAAATGAAAATTATAAACAAAACAAAAGAAATTCAGTCACAGATTATCGAGGCATTTGAAGCTCGCCATGCCACGAAAGTATTCGATCAAGAAAAATATAAAACATAGCACCTCAAATATGATAAATTTCTGCTAATAAAGTATCGTGCTACACAACGAGATCACTGATCTCAATGTTGCCATAAATATTGTGTTTGGCTACGCGCAACTTTAGATGAGCCAAGTTTTCATTTTTCCTAACCAGTTCCGTGATAGTAGATTTGTCAAATTCGCTCATACCGTAACCAAAAATGATAGATTCAAATGCATCAAACGGCATTCGTTTGAGGTTGATTTCAGGGTAGCTCTTAAGCATAGGGGACAGTCCATTAGGTAATTGAACGCAAAGTCTGGTTGTACTAATGGCCCTACTTTCTCTTCGCATAACATAAGAGGACATACAATTCGAGTTTCATCTTCAGAAGACCACTGTTTGGCTTTCGAATATAGCAGCCGTTCCGAGAGTTCAATTACATCAATACCATTGCTACTAAGAGATTGCATAACTCCTAATGGATTTCCTAAATCCGCAACATGGAAGTTTTTCAACGGAGCACCATTCATTCTCATCATACCTTTATAATATGTAAGAGAAGCTCTTTTATCTGGAGTATAACTAACATCTTTCGGGGGAAGTTGGTTGAAAAATGCATGATTCTCATTGAAAGTAACAGCTAGTCCCCTACCTTCACTAGCATAATGTGTCCACATAAGTTCATTTGTGTCAGACTTTGACAGGGATAAACCCCCTAACTGGCAGCTTAATGCCTCAACTAAAAATGAGTTAACTCTTCCAGCCGTTTTAGTCAGTTGCTCCCGATCATAATCTTCCATTGAGTTGAAGCCTTCTTGATCTAGCATATGCGGGAAATGGTCTCCATATCGAGAGCCACACGGTTTTAGGAAGAAGTTTTCTAATTCTTCATTTGATGGGACATAGGAAGGATCGGTTTGTATTTTATCATGTTCTTTTTTTGCCCATGCATAATCCGCTGGTGAAAGCTCATTAAAATATGGCCATAATCTCGCCTCACTTCCTTTATCATTAAGGTATTTAGGCTGAGTCATGCGAAATAAACCGTTTGATATAAATTCTACTCTTGGTGACCAACTATTGGTTCTATTATCGAAAACCAAACCATAATACTTTACAAGCATTAGTACTCTCCAGTCATGTAAGCCTACCTATGCGGCGCTGAGCTACCTTCCACACACATAATGCGCCATATTTTATATGCTTGCAATTTACAATCAGTCCGTCACTTGAATCAAAAATTCATGAATTAGAATGCAGTGAAGCTATTTAGAGCAACAGAAAACCATTACACACCTTCAGATAACTTTTCATAAGGCAAAGTCACACTAACAGGTGATGAATGAGTATTTACTCTGAATGGTTTTGGGGCACAAACGTTTTAGAGTCGTAGCACTAAGGCGTTCTTGTCCCAAAGCATGGCGGCATAACACGTCTCTGGACAGAACCGCGTTAGAGTTTAAGTTTTAACGCACTCGATATAGATTGGGATAAGGATCTTGAAGCATTAAACGTTTGTTAAATTACAAATCTGACGAGTCTACTTTCTCACCGAGTAGTTCTCTAAAATCAACTTCAAGCTCACTTAGTGTTTCAGATAAATCACCATGAATACGCTTGAATTTTGAGGAAAAATTGTGATTATAACTGTGGAACTCTAGCTCACCTATAGTTCGTTCAACTTCAGTACGGAATCGGTCAATTTTAACAGCAGTTGAAAACTTTATGAATATTCTTCTTTTAGGAAAGAAATCATTGACTGCTCTAAGTGCATTTTTTGCTGCCTGCAAGTTATTATCTAAACTATCCTCGGATTGAAAGGCTAAGTCTGACACTGAATTAAATGCATCACGCAATAGCATATAAGTTTCCGAAATAACTTCAGCTCTCTTTTCATGTAGTTTGGCAAACTTGATTTGATGCTCATAAGATAACCCATTTAGCTCATTTCGATAGCGCTCCAAATCATGAGCATAACCAGACTTTTCTTTTTCTAATATTCGGTTAGCCCACGTTTTTGCTAGAAAAGAGCTACAGCCAAAGATTATAACTGAGGCACCACCAACAGCAGTTATACCCGCTGTAATGATTTTAAAAACATCATCCCAACTCAAATTCAAACCTCTTGTAATTTAACGCCCGCTTAAGTAGTGAGCAACACCATACATAAGCCTCCGCATTCCACCGTAAACACTCTACGCGACGCATAGTAAAAGCGCCACGTGTTGCGAATCTGTCTTGAAACGTTTGTTATGCGACTTTTCTACGGAGTTTTTCGTACGCATCGTTTAACCTCTGCATCATTGCTTTGCTCCCCCCCTTGTCAGGATGGTGTATTGAAGCCAAACTTTTATATCGTTTTCTTAACTCTTGAGAGTTCGGATTCCTTTCGTAACCCAAAATATCTAAATCGCAAAGATCAACATTAGTCTCTGAACGCCTATGCTTTAGCTGATTATTTAGAGAGTCAATCTCCCTTTCAGCTGCTAACAGTTTTCGTTTGAGCTCACTGATTCTCGTATTGGCTTGCCTTATAGTTAGGTTCGCTCTTTCTAAAGGCGTTAAAATAGGTTCCTTTCCAAAAGACTCACGGTGCTCATGCCATTTATCAATGGCTATTTTGGAGTTTTTAGCCCTGACATTATCAGATACGACGATAAAGCCTTGAGATTGTAGCTGACAAATCTCATCTGACGTATGTTCGGCCATCACATCTAAAGCTAAATAAAGTCCGTCCAATTCTAATATATAAAAAGCTCTCAATGACCTACCTCTTTACCTCGAACTTATCTGTCGCATTACGCTTACTAGACGAAAAATAGTCGTCTTTCATCCTCCGATGATGCATTCATCTTCATATTAAATCAACTAATAATCAATACGTTAAACCACATAAAGAAAAGCAAGATTGTAAGATGTTGCATAGTAACAGGAATGATGAGTTATCAACTCAATCGAATAAATTTTAGTCGGATAAAGCAAGCTACTGAATTGTGTAGAGTATTGAATCTAAGTTTTTTTTGGGCATTTTCGAGCTAGAAAATGCCACGTATGATAATTCAGATTGTCACGCTTTTGGACAAAAGCACGTTAGACTAATCACTCTAACGCTCTCTATTCAGATGAGAAAAAGTATCTTGAAGCCATCAACACTTGTTATGTACATAGCTTGTTGATATTTTGAGAAATTTCCATAATTACAGCTTTTAAAACTTGCAGGCAGATTTTAGCTGTATGCTCTCTGGGTGTAAAACCTGACGACATTTGTTGATATGGGTGTATGTAGTTTCGAAAATCCCTCAACGTATGCGAAAACTTATGGGTATCCAGTTGAATCAACTCTAAGTCTTTTGCAACATCAATAAACGCTGCCAATGTCCAATCATGAAACTGTTGTACTTTACCATCGCGGGTTTTCGGCGATGATTTAACGGTATTAAATGCCCTAGGATTACTTGATGCAAGTCCAAGAAATATTCCCTCTAACGAGCTACCCGCGAGTAAAATAGTCGAAAAATATGCTCCAGAATTGTAGGTTTTTTCAATTTCATCTAGTCGTTTGTTTAGCACGTCTGTGACATTAGGATCCAAACCTAAATCAGAGATTGAGAAACCGCTAAACTCTCGGCTCAAGAAATCAGACTCAGACAGGCTGGGCGCATTCGTTTCGTTTTCATGTAATTCTACTTTTTGGAGCTTCTTAAAGGTAATTTCGGCTTCATTTCTGACTACTTGCCATTTATCGAAAGCAATATACTGATTGAAGTCAGCAATATAACCGTCTAGCTCTCCAATACGCCCGATAAAGTTGACTGGATTAAATACGTTTTTGATACAAGTATCGAGGTTGGGTGTACCATTGATAGCCTCTAAGCAATCATCCGTATACTTCCAACGAGAAGGGAAGCCTTGCCCATAAGAATGGTTAAAGCCTAATGCGTTAAAAAACTTAACCAAGTTTGGACCGGAGCGATACTCAGTTTCTTCATTGATAAGATCTCGAAGTTTTTCGCTCGTTTTACTACTGATGATCATTCAATTTCCTCTAGTACATGACGCCGCATTAAATCAAGAACAACGCTTACCACCGAGCCTAACTCTTTGTACCTTAGACACAAAAGCCAATTTAAACTGAGAATGCCAAGCGTTGATAATCTCTCTTAAATGCTTTGTTAACCCAATTTTTTCGCCAATAAGAAAATAAAGCTTGCTAGGCGATGAAAAAGATATTCAATGTGGTCACTATCATTTAATTTAACCTGAGTAACCTCTGAGTGACGAATAAAAAACGAGTTACCAATTGTCGTCAGAGCTGTAGCCTCAGATTCTAGTTGAACTCTGAATTCTTTATCTGATGCACAGGCGTCGAGCAGTTGTGTCATTGATTGTTTTTTACTTTGACTAGGATTGAATACTGTTTTTATACGCTCGAAAGCGTCCCAAAGCTCTTTCAGTGCTTCATAACGTACTTGGACGTCCGCGTTACATATTTTCGTATTTGCTCTTGCAATCAGATCGTCAAGTTCCTGATCAAGCGTCTTGCTTACTTGTCCAGTAACCGAACCTAATGATGGATTGAGCACTCTTGTGATTTGTCCGTCTGCGTGTAATTGATAAGCCACACCATTTCTAGAGAACATGGTGTCAATTTTATCTAAAAATTCAGCTTGCCCGGTTGAGCTGTCAAATGATGTTATGTGGTGATGTCCAAAGAATGGATGAAACTGCCCCAACGTAGGCTTAGATACATTCGCATAGCAAAACTGAACTAAGTCTAGTATGTCTAAGTAGTCAGGAGTGAAAGGGGCTTTTTTAGACATCCAATCATCAGGGTCTTCTTTTTCTGTAATAAATGGATATTCAATTCCCAATATTTCAGCTTTTAAAGCTAACGAGAATCCTTTTTCATCGGTGCCACAGCACCCTTGCCCGTCAGGACAAAGATCTGGAAAGTTTTCTCCGAAATGCCCTGTATCGATTAACTTTTGAATATACGCAGTTAACCCACACCAAACATTGTAAGGAATTTCATTATTTGTTCGAGGCAAAGCGCCTCTTTCAGAATCACTAAAGTACTTCATAATTTCCTAAGTTGGGTTAACGAATGACATGGATTCC
>NZ_JBFRPK010000124.1:3130-6685 GCF_041471965.1 Vibrio sp. 10N.261.51.A3 | reverse complement strand
TTTGGCCACAGCGTATTAACCACTTCCGCTGCTTCATCATATAACGCACCTTGAATGGATTCACATACGTTCATCATACTGACTACCTAGCACTTACCCGAATTGTGGTTTTCAGGAGGAACGTCCTCTCACGATTCTTTTCCCACTCAGCCCAACGGCCAAGTTTCGTTACATTGTCCGAGCCGCTGCTTTATTCAGGCTCGTAGGTTCATCTGGTGATACAGATGGTTCACTCGTTAAGCGGTGAACAACGCTTCATACGACCTCAGGTCGCACGGACAGAAATGAGTTTCGGAAAAGTAAACATTAGCAAATCATGAATAACTACAGGTATGGCAAAGAGGAAAAAGTTTCAACGGTGTCTCCAATTGCTTTATTGAAATACTAGTACCTGATCCCGTACTGGAATCAGGTGATTGTTATGAGAGACAAAAGACAAGACATGACCCTATTGTTTCTAATGCTGAGTCACAAGCAGTTTTTTTCCATGCTCAATTAATCATTATCAGCATTACTGATAACTTAAGCGCGTTGCAGCAAATCGGTTAAGTAAAGTGTGCATGATGTAACACAGTAATAAAGTCGCTACGATGGCAACCAAAATACTGCTAATACGGTAAAGTGCACTATATATCAGATCGCTACCTGGGGTGAGGTATTGGCCAAATAAAATCCCTAGCGTGGTCATCGCTCCAAAGCCAACCCCAGCGCCGACGTTTTCTTTGACGTGTACTTGGCTAAATAGCATTAACCCAAACCATAAAACCGGCACGACTAAGATCAACAGCCCTGACCAATCATAAAGAAACAACTGGGCTAACACACCGAATGTCACTCCAAGAAAGGTACCTATCGCACGTTTAAGGGCATAATTTAATACCCCAGTAAAATGCATCGGATAAAGTAATAAAATTGTGGCAGCTTGCGCCGACATAGAGTCTTGCAGATTAAATATCTGGAACACGACAAAAGATGCTGTGGCGATAGTTGCCCCCAGTAATACTTCATGTCGCATTCGATTTACTGATTTTGCTGGTGGTTTTTGCAATTTTCTGGGTTTAACATCAGGGATTAACGAGACCATGATATAGGCGATAATGATTGCCAGTATTGTGGCGCCGAGATTAGCGCCGATGAGACCGTTTAGATCAGTATCAGGGTAACTGGCAAAATTAAGCATGATGCTCAGATTAAGTAAACTATTGGCACCATAAAGAAAAAAACTGCCGCGGGTCATGGCGGTAAAAAAGCCAACAAACACCCCAAAAATAATCAGGGTCATTAAGACTGGATGGCCACCAAATAAACCACCGATAACGCCTACCACTAATCCAGCTGTGACAGAAGACGCCAACACCTGCCGCGCGACATGGGCGGTGAACACAGGTGCTAGCCCTAGCAATACCATAGGGGTAACAGTATAAAACACCCCGTTACTAAAGCCGAACAGTTTGCACACAGTAAAGCCAATCGTGCCAGCAGTGGCAATACGTAGACATTGACGTAAATCATTGGCTGTCATGGGATTAAATCTTAGTAACATGATTGTTGCCTTGTGTCGCTGTAATATATTTTAAATAGCGCATCTATCAAATGTATGATGTTAATAGATATAGTGCAGCATACTGATGGCTTTAATCTGCCCATGAGCTAATAAGTTCAGCAAACTATTTTCTGGCATTATCTGCACCGTCGCCCGTGCCCCCGTTGGCAATGTTCTCATGACTTCGTCATTATCTAATTGTAAATGCAATCTCATTCTTTGGGCGTCACGGACCCAGCGATCAGATTGTTGCGGAGTCGCTAAACTGCCATTGGCATCGAACTGTCCGGCGCTAACCCCAGCATCAATACTGCTGACGTGGGCGCGATATAAACGGCCTGGTTCACCGTCAAACGCAACAAGGGCTTTAGATGAAATTGAGACATCTCGTAATGCCTTTTCTCTAAAATCAGCAATAATATCCACATCATCAGAAACAAGAGCCAGCAGTGGCTGGCCAATGGCCGCAAAGCCGCCGACCATGATTTGCAAGTTAGTAACTGTGCCGTCTTGATCCGCATGAACTTGGGTATAAGACAGGTTTAATTTGGCTTGGGCTAAGCGATTTTCGGCCTGACGTACTTTTAAGTTATTGTTACCGTAAACACCGCGGCTCACTTCTAATTGCTTTAAACGGGCTTGGGTTGCCAGCAAATTTGCTTCAGCCGCAGCGGCATCGCTGTCAGCTTGATCGCGTTGCTGTTGGGATACGCCATTAGTTTTGTACAGTGCATCAAGACGCTTTGCTTCGCTGCGTTTTTGTTGTGATGTGGTTTGGCTGGCATTGACATCAGCTTGCGCCGCTAACAAAGAGGCATCTAGCTCAGCGTTATCTTGCTGGACTTGCTCTAAAGCCAACTGCGCTTCATCTACCGCTAACTTATACGGTCTAGGATCTACTTCAAACAGTAATTCACCCTTGCTAACAACTTGGTTATTAGTGACAGCAATAGTTTTAATGCGGCCATTAACTTGTGGGGTAACCTTAGTCACAACCCGAGTTGCCATAGCCTGCGGCGTTAATGGCATAGTCGCATCAGCAAACATAAAGTAACCAAATACCAGCATAAAGCCTGCTAAGGCAATTTTTGTTAGCCGCGAAAATTGTTGATCTGGTGTCATATTTGTATTCACTTACTTGTCTGTCATTTTAGCTAATTTGGTTAACGCATTATTACCAATCAGATTAATTACTCTTTCAAACTCAGTAAGTTCTTCAGCGTTTATGCCTAAGAGCAATTGGCTACGGATATTGATAATTGTTACTTCAACTTTCGTTATTAAATCGAGTCCAGCAGGAGTCAAATTGACAAGTCTGGCGCGTTTATCATGGGGGCAACAGTGGCGTTCAATGAGCCCTTGCTGTTCTAATTGGGCTAAGGTGCGCATTAAAGAGGCCAGTTCAATTTCTAAGGCATTGGCTAATACTTTTTGACTGAGGTTGTCGCCTAATCGCCACAGTTTCCATAAGGCTGTCCAGCGTGGGTAAGTTAACTCTAAAGGGGCAAGTTCAATGTCAACAGCGGTGCGCCATAAGCGATGCAGACGCCCCAATTGTTCTGCCAGTGATAGCTCTTTCATATGGTCGAATTCTTTTTGCATCATGGTTCCCATTTACCTAGCGTGCTAACTATTATACTTGGTTAGCATGCTAAGTAAATTATTTTATACTATCAAAATCGCCTCATAAGCCTAAATCCCCTTAAAGTAATGAAAAAAAAGAATAAAAATGGAAGTGAAATAGGACATCCGATCTTTTACCAATAAATTTTAACCCAGCCAACCCAATCGCTGAGCCAGAAACACAGTAGATGACAAAAAATATTAGCTAACGCGCCCATTCAGTCACAAAATAAACGGAAGCGGAATTTTAAAGAAAAATATGTAGGATTTTTGAGATTTACAGGTGGCGTTGTTGAACAATTCCTCCCTAAGAGCGTAGTAACCCCAAGGGCTGCGAGCAATTAAGCCACTTCATTTCTTACGGGCATACCTAACAACGGGGGGGGGGG
>NZ_JBFRPK010000124.1:1457-2377 GCF_041471965.1 Vibrio sp. 10N.261.51.A3 | reverse complement strand
GGGGGGGGGGGGGGGGGGGGCAGGTCTTGCCTTTTGCCACTATACGGCTGACTCGTGAATAATGTAAGTCGAAGTGATTCCCTATTTGCTTTTGCGTATAGCCACCGCTATTAAATGCAGCAATAATGGCATCATTTCTACTAGGCGCTGAGTCTTGGTACTCCTTTAGCGAAAGAGGTTTAGCACGTCGCTGTTTTGCCGGAACCTCTTTGATATCTCCCTCTGCTAAATTCAAATTAGGAAGATGACTGTTCACAAACTCATCACTGCCTAGGTACACCTGCTGCTTTAATCCTGTCCATAGTGGCTTACCAACCCCCTCGAAAACGAATTGCTTGTATTTCTCAACAGCCTTATTTCTCTGGCGGCCAAATTGAAACAAGGTTTGATCAACCGCTAGCCAGTCTGGTGACTCTTTTAAACCAGTAACAAAAGGCCAACTGCTCCACTCATATTCGTTCGGTGTATCCACTATATTTGCACGAACGGGGTTAAGTAAAATGTAACGTCCCACTTCCAATAGATAAGCGTCTTTGTCGACTAAAATGGCTTTAAAGCGACCTTGGTATAGATGACCGACTCGGTTATGTTTTCTATTGAACTTTTGGGTATACACACCATTAAGCTGACGCATTCCCTTACTTAAGTTCCCATCAGGAGTTTCGACGAGTAGATGGTAATGATTGGTCATTAAACAGTAGCTATGCACGACCCAATTGAATCGCTCACTGGTGCCTGACAACACTTCGATAAACAATTCAAAATCTTGCTCTTCCAGATAAATCGGCTGTCGAGCATTACCGCGCGACGTTACATGATAGAGCGCACCCGCATACTCTATTCTCAGTGGTCTACTCATTGTCTTCCCTATACAAAAATGGCCTAGTTAAAAACTAGACCATTTCATCAAAAAGGCAAAA
>NZ_JBFRPK010000124.1:0-694 GCF_041471965.1 Vibrio sp. 10N.261.51.A3 | reverse complement strand
CATCAAAAAGGCAAAAGACAAGACTTGACCCTACGTACGCATTCTTTGATTTTTAGCAAAAAACAGGCTGACTTTTAATTGTCGCTGTGCATGCGCTTGTTATAAGCACATTTGTTGACGCCACTGCTGCATCAACTTATAGCTAATACTATCTGTGCTATTAAGAATAGAGATGGTATCTGTCATTATAGTTTTCTGCCAATTGGCTGGGTTAGTAACGAAATCAGAGTAAAAACCAACAGGCTTCACTTTTCTAAAGTGACGGAACCACACTCCAAGATCGCATTCAGGCTTTCTGATGTAGTTATACTCACCAATAATTTCAACTAGAGCACAAGGATAATGGTGAGCAACAATGAGTACGAAATCCCCTACCTTCATTCGATGGGCAAAATCCCAATAGTCTCTTTGACTTTTTGGTATGTCAGCAGCATCTACATCAGTCAAGTCACCAGGAGGGTTTGCAAAATCAAGCCCTATGTAACCAAGGCCTAGAGATTTAACCGTATGAGCTACAGCATTCTCGCTATCATCAGGATGAAGCTGCATTCTCCAAAAGTTCATTGTTTCTCCTTGTGCTTATAACGCTTTAATTAGCCGACGCGTCAGCGGTCGGCTGCATTAATTTGTGTACGCCCAGCATGGGCATGAACTAATGAGGTGAAAGTCCTCTGGGCTTTGTTTCCTAAATCAG
>NZ_JBFRPK010000123.1:0-5411 GCF_041471965.1 Vibrio sp. 10N.261.51.A3 | reverse complement strand
TTATTAAATCTTGACGGTTAGTGGTTTTTGAATCAGAAAGCTGAACATAACGACGCAACTTAGCAATATGATCACTAGATAGAATCACAAAGGGATCATGAAACTCAATTTTTGCCATAAGATCTGGCCAGTCAATCTGCTTGGTATCATTGGCATTAGCATTTAAAGACGCTACCACTATAAATGCAGATAATAGTGGAAGAAGCATTGCTCTAATACTTGACATCAAGAACCTAATAAACGACATACTACTTTCTCCTCAACTTTATAACTAGGCCTCTAGAAAACAAAACGGCAGGACCTGTTGCCAGATACCTGCCTTGGGAAGCGCTGCTTAACGCAAGTGCATTTTCAGCTCTGATCTCGACGATACTAAAACTAGTTAATGGTGTTCTTAAAAATCTTACCATTTTTCATGATCAGGTCTAGATTTTCCTCTGGATTAGTCAAAATACTGATATCTTCCAGCGGGTTACCGTCAATCAAGAGAATATCGGCATAAGCACCATTTTCAATCACCCCGAGCTTGGCTTCAGGATATGGATTACGTGGCCCCGTTAGCTCAAGTACTTCAGCATTCACTGACGTTGCCTGCTGCAAAATTTCGGCGTTGGTAAACCATTTCGTACGATTGGTAAACTCTGTTAAGTGCATACGTTTCTGTTCTAGAGAACCCACCATATCTGCGCCGAACAAAATTTTAGCGTCATGCTTCTTTGCCAGCTTCATCAGGCTGTCGAGTCCCTCTTTCGCTTGTTGCTGACGGGCAACCTGAGCGGGAGTAAAACTGGCAGGGGCCGGGCTCATATATACGCCGGTCTGAGCACCAATATAAGCACCCTTTTTGACAGCCAGTTTCATTGTGTCTTCACTGATCAGATTGACGTGTTCTAACGTTTTAGCTCCTGCCTCCAACGCGGCTTGTGTAGAGGCATCGGTATAGGTATGCACGGCTGCATAGGTGTTCCAACGCTCAGCTTCGCCAACAATTGCCTCCATTTCTTCCTTAGAATATTCCGAGATATCCAGAGGGTCATAAAGACCAGAGACAGCGCCTCCGGCAAAGAACTTCAAAAAAGCCGCTCCCTTCCGAAACTGCATTCTGGCAGCAGTTAAGGCTTCATCAACACCATCTGCGTTAATAGCGACACCTGCCGTCTCAATTTCTGTTGTTGACGGCCCCCCCATCATTCTTGGGGCAACACTTGGCGCTCGCATATCTCCATGGCCTGCGGTCATACCTATAGCTGCTCCGCTTGAGTAAATCCGAGGCCCAGGGAAGTAGCCTTCGTCAATCGCCCGCTTCACGCCAAACATTGAACCGCCAACATCCCTGATAGTGGTAAACCCGCGCATTAACGTCGCCTCAGAATCCACTAGAGCAATAGCGCCCTGATAGTCCATTGGAGTATACATATGCTCAGCAATACTCAGGTTCCACTGAAGGTGGGTGTGCGAATCGATAAAGCCAGGCGTTAACGTACGACCATCACCGTCAATGATTTTTGCTCCGGCCGGAGCAGAGATATCCTTGCCAACAGACTGGATTAGATTGCCTTTAACCAAAACATCGTGATCTTTTTTTAGCTTGTCGTGCACACCATCAAAAACATTGACATTTTGGATCAATATTAGGTTACTGCCTTCTTGTGCATGAGCTATATTCATGCCAAGGCTTAAACCAACTACTATAGAACTGGCTAATAGTTGTTTGTTCATTTTTTACTCCAAAAATAATAAATTATCATCCATTACACCAATCGGAACTGACATAGGATTAGTTCCGATTGGTCAAAGTAATTATCGGTACTCTTATGAACGCCCAACATCGCTTGGCGTCACGTTTTCTATATTCTGCTTTCTGCTCTTATCCATCTCGACATGACGGATGGCGTCAGGGTTCTTAGAGAAATCAATTTGGTTAAGGTCTACCATACGTACCTGACGGTTGTTCTGGGTATGATAGTAGTACTTCAGGTTTTTACTGTCAGCAGCAGAAGTCCAAATAGTAGAGCTGCGCGTACCTTCTAGTAGTTCTGGATTTACGCTAGGCCCTTCTGCGGCACCCAGAGGTAGATTGAAGTTATCCATAATTCGGAAGACTTCATACAATGCTTCTTCGCCATTAACCAATTTACGCGAGGTCTGGGTGTAAGCGGTCGCGCGGATAAAACGGGACGGTGGGGTAAAGTCACCAGGCAGACCGATGAATCCGCTACCGGCACCGATAGGTGTCAGGTCAACTTCGCTTTCTCCTTTCGTCAGAGCTTTCGCCGGGTGTTCATTTGATGTTAAACCAATGTAGTTACGCAGGTTGGTCATATGCCATTCGAAGCTAGGACTATTGGTCAGCACACGCAGTGGGTTATCGAAAATCTTCATTTTACCGTCAAGGTATTCCACCACGATCGCTTTTCCGCTTGAATCTACAACCGATAAGTGGATCGGTGCTGCGATGTTACCAAGAGCAGGCTCTGGTGTACCGACCACGTGGATATTCGCAAGCCCTTCACGTACTTCTTCTACGGTGGCAAAAGACGTCAGCACGTAGTTAGCGAGCTCCAGTTCGCTGATCGTTTGCGAAGCTTTAGCTGGATCGTAGTCTTGATACTCGGCAAAACCTGGCAGATAGAGAACGCCTACCACCAGACCTTTTTCATTCATACCATCGGTCAAGTAGTCTTTTTCCAGCGCATCTAGAGCAACTGTTCCGTATTTTACCTTCCACTTCAGGCCGTTTTTACCGTCCGGAGTGGAAGCCTGGAACTCGTATCCACGGGGTACGATGGCAACCCGAGAGTTAAGATCAAAGGCTCCCCATTCCATGGTTCGTCCATAGACGACCGCGCCGTCTTCGGCTTTAAGGGCGATGCTGGTACAAGCGATGGCTCCACCAAAGTGTAGGGCCGGAACTAACATGGAAAGAGAGAGTATCTTCTTCGCGGTTCTTTTGAATAATCCCATAATTTTACCTTTGAAATATAACGTTGATATTTTGTGCTCTTTAGTTTGCGCCATCATAACTTTTAACTTCAGTCACATAGCGCTCGGACAGCATCTTTTAATTGATTTAAAAGAACATTTTGAACTGGGTCCAGAACACACGGTCTGTGACTGAATCTGTATTCCCCATGTGGTTGATATCCATGTCGATATTATCGAATTTAAACTGTAGCCACTTGTCTCCGCTTTCTGTAAGCGGAACTGCGGTTGTAACGCTAGTTTTCAGGGTTTCTATATTCAAGCTGCCATCCATTGTGGTGTATTCCGGTGACAAAGTGATATAGGAACCATCCTGCATTGGTTTCCACACTAGCCAAGCAGTACCGGTGTAACCAGTAATGTGGGTATCTCTTATGCCATACTGCTGCGCAAGCGCACCCT
This sequence comes from Vibrio sp. 10N.261.51.A3, assembly GCF_041471965.1. NCBI lineage: Bacteria > Pseudomonadati > Pseudomonadota > Gammaproteobacteria > Vibrionales > Vibrionaceae > Vibrio > Vibrio sp. 10N.261.51.A3. The sequence continues at coordinate 2,027 of NZ_JBFRPK010000123.1, read as the reverse complement.
CTTTTTTATACTCACCGATCAGGCCACCTGCACGGAAAAACAGCGTGATGGATTCAGCTGGGGTTTTTAGTATGCTCGCGGCGCCAAATGCAGCAGTCGTGAAGTCCTTGTTGTCGATAATATCGAGCGATGTAGCGACACGTGGCATTAGGTTATTACCAGTACCAAAGGCGTGGAAATACTGGCCACGGCTGTCTTTGTAATCGCCGTTCTCACTCATGGTCCCTTCCAGCGCCACCATAGCTTCGGAGCCACCGTCAAACTGGTAGGAGAGGGAGCCAAATGCTTTAACGTCCCCTTTGTTACTGGTGCCGATAAAAGCTTGACTATACGCCCGGGTCATATCGGACGGGTCTATTCGTTCATTACTTTGTTCGTTAGCCGCAGCCAAACTTGGGGTTAGAATAACGACTGCATTAAGTAAAAGTATTTTGGTACTTCTAGAGATGAATTTGTTTTTTTTCATAGTGCTTCTTGGTCCGCTTTGATAGTTTGTTTGACTACACTTCAAATAATAACAACGAACGACATACGAAAATAATGCATAATGTATGGCATAATCCATCAATAAATTTCTTTGGAGTAAAGATGTTTTCCTATGAACACTTGGCCGCATTCTGCGCTACGTATGAAGAAAGCAGCTACAGCAAGGCAGGTAGAAAGCTTAATAAAGAGCGCACAACCGTACGTGAACAGATCAAGGCACTTGAAGACAGTTTTTGCATCGAACTGTTTATTATCGAAGGAAAGCGTGCATTGCCGACAGAAGAAGCAAAAGCGTTGTATCGCCAAGCCAAAGTGTTATTAAAAAACAGCGACTTATTGTACGAAAGAATGATAAATGCTTATCAAAAGCCTTTTGAGTCGCTGGTCATATACCATGACGCTTTGGTGCCAGGTTCAATAATCAAAGACATCAATCAACTTGTTAAAAATGCGCTCCCCACATTGCGATTACACTGGCTTCAAAGGAATCGGAATGAAGTAATGGATGCGTTAACCGATGACACTCCGTGCGTTGCCATCATGCAAAGTAAGTTGAAAAACTTACCTGAGCGCCCTTTCCGTTACATTTATTTGGGTACGGTCCAACACCACTTTTATTGTAGCGCTGAGCATGCCTTAGCTAACCAGGGTACAGTGCACATTGATGAGCTGGAGATAGAGAAGCAATACATCATGGAAAGCCATCACAAAAGTAATGCTGACCTATTTTCTATCTCCACGGATTTGAGGATAGTCAGTAATAATGAAGTATTACTAGAACTACTTCGAGAGGATGGTTGGGCTATACTCAACCATTCAGTGGCTGACGCATGGGTTTCAAAAGACATTTTGAAAAAATTGCCTGTCGTGGAAGTGGCGAATGCTCTTAGAATCCCACTGTCTTTTTATTGCTCTCTAGAGCTTGAAGGGTATCAAGAGATTGAATTGTTGGAATCTATTATCACCGATTATGCTCAATCACTTTTTTGGTAAGCCGGGTTAGAGTACGAAATGTTCATTCCCTCCCCTCAATATAAGTAGGCAGGAGGACACGCCTTTCATATCTAGTGTAGATTTTAATTTTAGAGTACGGTTCGCTATTAAAATACTAACAGATTAGAATAGTCATCAATAAGCCTTTACCCAATCGTGATTTCCGCTTCAAGTAAGCCAGCATTACAATGCAAGCGGTAGCCATAAATAGAAATGTTAAGTAATGACCGCTTTTACAAGTATGCTGGAACCGCTCCTTAACCGCCAACCATAATAAAAAGTACTGCTATTCCAGATGCACAATTTACCACTGAGTAATTACGTTAACCAAGAATGGGGCATTTTCGTGTTACATGCCCCGTCAGCGCACTTCTGAACAATTCTGTGTCAGTGACTTTGCTAAATTAGCATTCAAGAATTACCCTAGATATTGCGAGCCTCCACTGCAGTGGAGGAGCGACAACTCAGCTGAGAAAGGAGTGGAGAATCTTAAATGCTCTTGCAGGGGCGGTCGAAATTAGGTTTATCTGATCTGCTCCAGTTAGACT
>NZ_JBFRPK010000122.1:0-579 GCF_041471965.1 Vibrio sp. 10N.261.51.A3 | reverse complement strand
CTGTCTCTTATACACAAATCCCTAAGCCACGCTTGGGGATTTTTTTTGAACTATTTTTAGGTTTCATGATCTGATCATCTAAGCAATGACAAGGATGATTATCATGACCTATATAGAGCCAACCCTCTGGGCACAAAAACAGTTCGGTCAAGCCCACCTAAATGACCCTAGACGCACTCAAAGACTCGTTACTCTCGCAGCCTCACTGGCCGAGCAACCTGGTGTACCCGTCTCGAAACTCATTATCTCCCCTGCTGAAATGGAAGGGGCTTATCGCTTCATCCGTAATGAGCAAATCAAAGCAGAAGATATCGCAGAAGCGGGGTTTTATGTCACCGCACAAGAAGCATTAGAGCAACAAACACTTCTTGCCTTAGAAGACACCACTTCTCTCAGTTACTCCCATCGCAGCATTCGAGATGAACTCGGGCACTCCAATCAAGGCAACCGACATCGCGCCATGTTCGTACACTCAACCTTACTTTTTGCTCCCGACACTCAATCTGTTATTGGTTTAATTGAACAACAGCGCTGGACTCGTGATATAGAAAAGCGAGGCCAAAGGCACCAGCATGCGAC
>NZ_JBFRPK010000121.1:0-3295 GCF_041471965.1 Vibrio sp. 10N.261.51.A3 | reverse complement strand
ACGCCATAGTCGTTTGTTAAATTTATAGTGCCTCGAAGTCAAATGTAATTTCAGAAAACTGCCTATTACAGAAACCATGTATGGATTTATCAACAAGGTCTGCAAAATTAAGAATCTCCTTATCAGTAATGCAAGCCATCGATGAAATAGAAGTTTCATAATGAGGGCTCACTAACCGATTAACAAAATGACGACGTATGTGATGGAAAATGTCTTTGAGAATGAAATAACGCGCAACTTCAAACCGTTTCTGGTTAATAACTACAGGATCTTTTGACATTTCAACACCTCCTCTAGCTGAGTCGTAAGGATATTTCTCAAACTTCATAAGCACATTTTCACCAGAAGGAAAAATAAACCTTGATAGAGCATAAATTTGCATATCAACAAACTGAAGCCATGAAGACGCAGTACTTGTAAAATCCTCTTTTGGCACAGGAGGACTTAACGTAATCTTGCGTTCTAGTATATTATCTGAATTATCTATCGCTTCCTGTAAACCCGCTAATTGTGCTCCCTCTACGTTGTCAGTGACAACAGTGATTTTACTATGACGATTTTGTTCAAGGGTTTTAAACAGTGACTCATATGCTCTACGATAACGCTCTACGTTCTTTTTCTTTCTAGCAGTTTCACTATGAACAAACTTTTGCTTGTTAACAGATACTGAATGAAATCGATAGTAGCAACCAAAACTGGCTAGAAATCTCGCCCATAAAACCCAGCGAGACAAAGCGTCTTGCCTAGCATTTTCTTCATCTTCGACATCAGCATCTACACCAACGTGCATTCCACTCCCTTTCAAGAACCAAGCCATCGGATCATTTTCTGGACGAAATTTACTTTTGAAACTGGCTAACTCCGGCAAAATATCTTTTGCTTCATTAGAAGCGATAAGGCAACCGCCGATAAACAGATGGGTATCATTTTCTCGTTCATCAAGATACAGGGTCACTTCATCATCTGGATGAAAATACTGCGCTTGAAAGCCCGACCATCCCTTAGAACCAGGTAAAATGTTATGTGCCAGCATAAGAACCTGCTCGGCAAGCACCTGATTAGCATCAGGCATAAAGAAATCAAAGTCTTTCTCTTCTAATTGATATGGCACACACTGCCTCCATAAATTTAACGAATGATATGGACTCCCTCTACCTGACACTCTGCGTGCCATACTTACTTAGTACACGCTGAAGAACTGGAGGTTACTATGTCCACCATTCAAACTATTGGCGTTGACCTTGCCAAGAATGTGTTCAGTATTCACGGCGTTGATGCATATGGCAAGTGCGTCCTACGCAAAACTGTCAAAAGAAACAAACTCTTAGACACATTCGCGAAGTTACCTCCCTGCCTCATCGGTATGGAGGCGTGCTCTGGTGCACACCACTGGGCGAGAGAGCTACTGAAACTAGGTCATAACCCGAAAATTATGGCGTCCAAATTCGTTATTCCATATCGACAAAATGAGAAGAACGATGCCAATGACGCAGAGGCCATCTGTGAAGCGGTATCTAGACCCAAAACACGATTTGTCTCTATAAAAAGTGAAGAGCAACAAGCTGTGCTTTGCCTGCACCGTATTCGACAGGGGCTAATTAAAACAAGAACGGCGACTATTAACCAGCTCAGAGGTTTGCTTTCCGAATTTGGTATTGTGATGCCTCAGGGGCGCTACTCGGCTCAAAACACTATTGGTAGTGTCCTTGAAGATGCAGAAAATGGTTTGCCTATACTCGCTCGAGAGCTACTTCAAGATCTATCGAACAAGATTCAACACCTTAACCTAGAAGTATTGCACTATGATCGTAGAGTCTCTGCTTTAGTTCGTGAGATGGCTTCAGCCAAAGCGCTCATGGATATTCCAGGTGTCGGTGAACACAGTGCAAGTGCCATTGTCGCAACCGTCAATGACGCCAAACAATTTGGCTCTAGCCGCCAATTTGCCGCTTGGATAGGGTTGGTTCCAAGACAATACTCAACAGGTGGTCATGTTCATCTTGGTCGCATCAGCAAAAGAGGCGAAAAACATATTCGCACTCTACTTATTCATGGCGCAAGAGCCGTTATTGCACGATGTAAAGAGAAAACCGATCGCAACAGTATTTGGTTAAATCAACTCGTTGAACGACGAGGTTATAAACGAGCAGCTGTCGCCCTAGCAGCAAAAAACGCTCGTATAATATGGGCATTATTAACAACAGGAAAAGAGTACAAGATTAACTATGTAAACGGTTAACACTCACCGAGTCAAAGCAATAGCAAATGATGACAATACGACCAGACCGAGATGCCTAAACCTGTTTAATTGGGAAGTAATAAATACTGTTTAACGAATGAGGCTGGCATCAAGCGAATATCATCAAGGTAACGGAACGATTCCGATTAAACACCGAATGTAGAGCTGCTGTCCGATCCACTGTTGTCAGCGGGAGCTATTGTTGACAAAAGAGGGAGTCCATGTAGCCCAATTAAGGGGTGAACAACGCTACCACCTAACCTTAAAGCATTGTGCCATAAACACTAAATTTGAAGTAGAAGCAAAAATGCCGAGCGTTGTGAATCCCTCTTAAATTGCTTGTTAGTTTACCCTTCGCACAAATCGCACGATTTAATTATATTGACCATTTTGTGCGACAAACTATAATATTGCTGTAATTCCAAATTTGGAGATTGAGTATGCACACACTAACAGCAAATGATGCAAAGCGTAACTTTGGTGAGCTGCTTCTAAGCGCCCAACGTGAGCCAGTAAAGATTAGCAAAAACAGTAAAGATGCCGTAGTAGTAATGTCTATCAAAGACTATGAAGAACTAGAGGCAATGAAAACTGATTACCTTAAACATTGTTTCGAGTCAGCTAAACAAGACTTAGCACAAGGCAATGTAGTTGATGGTGAAGATTTCCTAAGCGCCTTGTAACCCACTATGCAAAAGAATAAATACAAACTAAGTAAATTGGCTCAGGCTCATTTACGAAAAATTAAAAGCTATACCGTCAACAACTTTTCTGAAATGCAGTGGAACAACTATAAAGACACATTGCTAACTGGGTTTCAAATGCTTGCCGACAATCCAGCCGTAGGTCGCAGTTGCGATGAGATTTATCCAAGCGGTTTCTATTTTCCGGTAGGAAAACACACAGCTTACTTTACAAAAGAAGACGGTTTTATTTTAGTTGTGGCTGTACTTGGTCAATCACAACTCCCACAAAACCACTTGTAGCTAAGACATCACCCGAAATAAAAACTAGGGTGATGATCTTGATTGGTAAACTAACGAATGACATGGATTC
>NZ_JBFRPK010000120.1:0-20866 GCF_041471965.1 Vibrio sp. 10N.261.51.A3 | reverse complement strand
CCTCCTCCTACTCGATTTGGTGCGCTGGTGCTTTAAAGAGCTACAGCCATAACCTTAGTTCAGTCGTAAACTTAGTTAAGCCGTTAGTGGCTCAAGGTTCGCAGGACGGTAGTGTACAGATTTTAGTACTTTACCTTGGCGAACTGTCTTGCCTTCCGATACGAAATCTTCCGCACACTTAGCGATGATGTATTCGCCTTTTTGAACCGCCATCAGCTTGATGTTCTGCTCAGCATAGAAAGCTTCTGTTTCAGCATATTCAGTTTCGTTGCGACATACTTTGCTCATGTTGCTTGAGTGTACTTCGTCCCAGCAAGGTAAGAAGTCAATTGAGCGGTTTTTAGAAACATTCAACAGTAGGTCGATCAGGTAGCTGATTGCTAGGTTGTCTTCAACCTTAGCTTGGCCAAGGTGAACCAGACGTCCCATCAAAACATAAACGCTGTCTACGATAGCGTCCGCTTGTTCGATTTTAGAGTCAGCTTCTGCAAGTTCTGTTAGCTCTTCGATCGCTAGAGAGGTATGTAGCGTATCGCCTTTTTCGTCCATTGTTTCAGGAGCAGCAACCGGCAGATCAAAAGTACTGCGGAACTCTTCAATGTCGCGGTAAAGGTGATCGTAGATTTCTTGGTTTAGTTGAGAAAGGTTCATATTCCTATCCATTTTGTTTCGTTAATGGATCATTTTAACAAAGGTAGTAATGGGGTGCTAACGCAAAGTGGAAGAACGCGACTTTTATTCATTGGACCAATGAGGTATTTTGCATACAAACTAATTGATTATTATGTTTTTTTACACTTTACTCTTCTTAATATACGAAATATTAATGTTGCCATTAATGTCAGCAGTAGTGGAATCCCATTTATGAACCAAGCCAGTGAAAGCGAAATTGTTATACGCCGCTTGTATCAAATCACCAATGATTATCGAAAGGGCTTCGATATTCAGATCGCTCAGCTGCTTATTATGGGGCTTGAACGCTTCAACCTTGATATTGGTATCTTATCGAAAGTCGATGGCAATACTTATGTTGTTGAACATTGTGTTACGCCTGAAGGGGTAGAACTCAATAGCGGTGACACTTTTGATTATCGTTCAACCTATTGCGAAATTACCTGTAAATCGATTGGTCCTATCTGTATTGAGCATTGTGGCAAACACGATAAGTATGCGAAGCATCCTGCTTACCAGTCTTTTGGCTTGGAGTCTTATATTGGGGTTCCCATTTTCGTTAATGATGAGCTTTATGGCACCTTAAACTTTTCAAGCCCAGCACCCTATCATCGTGAGTTCAAAGAGTTCGATGTCGACGTGATGAGACTAATGGCATCATGGATCGAAGTGGAGCTGGTTAGAAGGCAGCAAGAACGAAAACTCAAAGAGTTGAATGAGAAATTGGAGTATCAAGCTCTGTATGATCCTCTGACACACTTGCCAAATAGACGTTGCTTGTTTAAAACGTTGAATGCGGAAGTCGAGCAGTTAAAAGGCTCTTTAGGAAAGGGAACCTTGGCGGTTGTCGACATCGACTTCTTTAAACAGGTTAACGACATTTACGGTCACCAAATGGGCGATGTTGTATTAAAGAAAGTGGCGAGCGTGCTGAACAATAACACTCAAAAGGGTGAGTTTGTGGCGCGTTTTGGTGGTGAAGAGTTCATTCTTTGGTATCCAAATAAAACACCAAACTATGTTGAAGATAAGTTCATGACTCTTTTGCAAGAGATGAAGAAAATCACACTGGATCGAAAGCCTGTCACTATATCAATTGGTGCGTGTCATTTTGAGTTGAGTACAGGGGATACCAAAGGGGAAAGGATGTCGGCGTTAGATAAGCTCATCAAAGTTGCCGATGAGTGTCTGTACATTGCGAAACAAAATGGACGAGATCAGTTCATTTCTCGTCCATATCATCAAGAGCGCTCAGGAATATGAGCCATCATGTTAGCGATTAACTGAACTATTAACTAAACAAGTAAGGGAACAGTTGACGGCGTTCTTCTGGCGTTAAAGACTCAACTCTTGCGATGTTGGTGTCTGGGATCGCTTCAGGGTTAGGGTAGTGCTTCAGTACCTTTTCCATGCTTGCTTCACGAATCAAATGGTAAACAGGGTATGGAGAGCGATTCGTTAGGTTTTCATCGTCTTCTGGATCCGCACCACCAAAGCAATAGTCAGGATGGAACGTTGCCACTTGGTAAACGCCTTCCCAGTCTTGCTGTTTGATCAACGCTTCAACCCAATCAATGAACATGTTGTAGTCGAAGAAATCTTGCAGCATGTTAGGAACCACCACTAAAGTCGTCTCTAATTCAGCAACTGGCGTATTATCTAACTCTACGAAATGCGTCATGATGTCTTCCAGTAACGCTTCTTCCGTATTCGCTTCACTCACAAAGATCTTAATCTGTTTATTACGTTGTGGCTTGGCTGCGAATGGGCACAGGTTTAGGCCAATAACGACATCGTCTAACCATTGTTTAACTTGGTCGTGGATGGTTTGAAGATCTGTGCTTTGAGTGTTCGACATAACAGGTTCCGAAATGAAATTTTGCGTAGGATATCAGAACGGACGTTAATCAAAAGCAATAATTGAGTTACAAACTCAGTCGTAGTTATGCTTGTGCGAGTTTGGAAGTCGATACTTGTAGCTGTTTCAACTGATAGACCCAAGCAAATATCGCGACATAGAAGATTGAACCACCTGCAATCACGCCATTCCAACCGAACAGTTGCCAGCAATATAAAAGCAAGAATCCACCTAAACTACCGCCAATATAATAGTGAACCAGATAGAGCGCGGTCGCTGTCGCCTTAGCGCTCGGTGCTTTTTGACTCACCCAAGAGTAGGCAAGAGTGTGGGCAAAGAACGCACCGCCACTAATCAATAACAAGCCAGCTAACATGAACGGGACTTTATCGACCGCAGAAACCAGCATTCCAATTAAGCTAATGCACACGCCCATCAAAATTCCGTTTAACGGATCAAAGCGAAGTGTCCATTTGTTTGATAGCTTAGAGCTGACCGTACCGGCCAAGTAACATAGGAATATCAGCGAAGCTAAACCTACAGGCACTGAATGAGGCGCAGAGACTAGCCTAAAGCCCATCACCGAGTACAGGTTAACGAACAGAGCAAAGTTAGCACCCCCAATCAACATCGCGAGCCACAGTGTACGGTTTTTTAAGTGCATCATTACAGAGCGGTTATGGTGAAAGAACAGGCCTTTCTGTGGCTTAAAGTTTTGTTGGTCAGGTAAGCTATATGCAATATAGAGAGCGCCAAGCAAAGAGCCGACAACGAAAAACAAAACTGTCGCATGCCAGTCGAAATAATCCGTAATCAAGCCACCCAATACACGTCCGAAGATTCCACCCAATGAGTTGGCCGCAATATAACCTCCAATCGCGACAGCAAAGGCTTTGGGTGTTAACTCCTCAACCATATAGGCAACCGCCACACCAGCAAACGCCGCCACAGCGATGCCCATAAATGCGCGGGCAATAACGAGTTGCAACAAGGTAGTCGTGAACACCATGCTTAACCCTATTAATGGGATAGCGAACAGACTGAACAGAATAATGGGTTTACGACCAAAGGTTTCAGAGGCAATTGCCCAAGGTACCAAGCTAATCGAAAGGCCGAGTGTTGTAGCAGCAAACAACCAGTTGATCTGAGTTTCAGATACTTGGAAGTGCTCCGCCATGTGCGGCAAGATTGGCTGAAAGAGGTAAAGGTTACAGAAAATGATAAACGAGCCAATCGCCAATGATTGGGTGATGCGTTTGTATTGAAGACTGCCTTTATCAAACATTTACGTTGTGCCTGCACGAGTTAGTAAGCTATTTGTGAACAAGTTATCAGCACAAGTGTGATTAAAGAAATATATTAAAAATATCACCTCTATATATTAAATATATCGCCATGCTTGAATCAAAACCTCTTCGACATTTTCTGGCTGTTGCGCAGTTTGGTAACTTCACTCAGGCCGCCAAAGCGCTGCATATCGCGCAGCCCGCATTGAGCATTTCTATTAAAAAACTAGAACAGACGCTTGAGTTGATTCTATTCCGTCGAGGCGATAAATCCGTCACTTTAACGGAGGAGGGCAAAGTACTGTTTGAGCATGCAAAGCGAATCGCCCAGCAGTTTGATGATGCTCAGCTCGCGATGAATGAACTAAAGGGGCTAGAAAAAGGCGAGGTTCGATTAGGCGCTCCAAGTATGATGGGCAGTTACTTTTTCCCCCAAGTAGTGATGGCATTTAAAAGCCAATACCCAAACCTAAAGTTGACCTTGATTGATGCTGGCACCGCATCGATTCGTGAAATGCTGTTAAACGGCGAACTCGATATTGGCGTAATTAATCATGAGAACGTTCCAGATGATTTGGAAACGGATCATCTGTTAAGCTCAGAAATGTTAGCTGTAGTTGGCAAAGATCACCCACTGGCAACGCAACCATCCATCACCTTTGAAGAATTTTTTGCTCAAGAGCTGATCATGTTCAAATCGGGCTACTTCCACCGCGATTTTATTGATGCGACCTGTAAGAAGTACGATCTTGATATGACCATTGCGTTTGAAACCAACTTGCTCCCGATGATTCTTTCTATCGTTAAACAAGAGTTTGCGATCACCGCGCTGTTGAGCTTAGTGACGGAATATGAGAAAGACGTGATAGGCGTGCCATTTAAAGACCCTGTAAAACTGAATCTATCGTTGGCCTGGAGAAAGGAAGGGTATTTGTCGAAAGCTGACAGAACCTTTATTGATTTCGTTAAGCGGTATGTGTGATTTAGTAAGATTTAATTAAACAAAGCCCGAACATCCTAGATTGGATATTCGGGCTTTGTTGTATAGAAGTATGACTGGCTCAGAGCACGTTAGGTGTTCTTTGAGTTATACATCTTATCGAAGTTTTTCTGATTCCAGCCGACCATCACTTGATCGCCGATTTTAAGCACGGGGATAGAACGAGCACCCATTGCTTGCAATTCTTTACGGCCACGCTGCATCTTTGCATTCGTCAGGCGGTAAACAATTTTCTTAGAGTCTAAATACCTTTGGGCATCTTTACAGTGCGGGCATTTGTCTGCGACGTACAATACAACACGTTTCATTTTTTCATTCTCTTGGTGAATCTCGCTAAAGTGTAACGAATCCTAGGTGATTAGAAAAGTGTGATCAGTTACACTATGCGGCTCAATTTTCAAGACCACAACGTATTGTCGTGGTGTAACTTGTACGGTCTTTCAGCATGCATCCTTCTTTACGCTATATTCAAGGCTATCCTAAGCACATTCTTGATCCTGTTACTCAACTTGTAGAGTCGGGTAAATTGGTGCCTTGGTTTGAAGCTCGCTACCCAAAGAATCATGAAATAAAAAGCGAGAAAGCCCTGTTTGACTATGCGATTGAGATAAAAAATCGCTACATGAAAAAAACACCACCGATCAGCAAAGTGATTTACGACGGCAAGATACACCTAATCAATAATGCGTTAGGTCTGCATTCTTACGTTGCTAAGAATCACGGTGGAAAGATCAAATCAAAGAATGAAATTCGTATCGCCAGTGTTTTTAAAAATGCACCAGAACCTTTGCTAAGAATGCTGGTGGTACACGAACTGGCGCATATCAAAGAGAAAGAGCACGACAAAGCCTTTTACCAACTATGCTGTCACATGGAATCGGAATATCATCAACTTGAGTTGGATGCCCGTTTATTCATGATGTATTTAGATTTAAAGAAGTAGCCCAATGAGCCAATCACAAAATAGAACGACGCTAAGCCTGTCGAAAAACAGCACTTCATCAGCAAAAACAAAAGACAACCAAGCTGATGTTAAGCCAAGTACAGCTAAGCCAAGCAGCGACAAGCGTATTTCTACAAAGAACACATCTGATAAAAGCCGCAAGAATAGTGCACCTAAAGGCGCGGGCAATAACAAAGCAAAGCGACCTTTTGCAAAAGATAGCAGAGGTAAACCGGGTGCCAATAAAGGATCATCGAATAAGGGTTCTTTCAATAAAACGGCTTTTAACAAGAACGCAGCTCAGAAAAGACGCTCGGCTGAAAAACCTCAAGGTGGATTACACCCAAGAAACCAGCACACTGGCCGCTATAACTTCGAGTTACTAGTTGCAGCCTTGCCTGAGCTAAAAGAGCATCTGATCAAGAATCCGGTTGGCGAAGACACCATTAATTTCTCTGATCCATTGGCTGTTAAGCTACTCAACAAAGCTTTGTTGGCGCATCACTATGGCGTTAAACATTGGGATATTCCTGCTGGTTACTTGTGCCCGCCAATTCCTGGTCGTGCAGACTACATTCACAGAGTGGCCGACATCCTTAATAGCGATGGCCAAGGTGAACCCTATAACCACGCGTCTGTGAAAGCATTAGATATTGGTGTCGGTGCAAACTGTATCTACCCAATCATTGGTGCGACAGAGTATAAGTGGCGTTGTACAGGGACAGATGTTGATTCAGTCTCCATCAAAACAGCGAACTTCATAGCGGAAAGCAACCCTAATCTAAAAGGTAAGATCCGCGCTCGCCTACAAGCTGACTCTGAATCTATCTTTAAGGGCGTGATTAAGGATAATGAACGTTACGATGTCACTATTTGTAATCCTCCATTCCACAGCTCTCTTGAAGAGGCTGAAAAGGGGTCACAACGTAAACTGGATAATCTAGCGGCGAACCGTGCTAAGAAAGCCGGTCAGTCATTCAAGCCTGAAACGAACAAGAAGCCAGTTAAGTTAGATAAATCAACTAAGCAAGCTAAACCAACCTTAAACTTTGGTGGTCAAAAAGCCGAGCTTTGGTGCCCAGGTGGTGAAGCCGCTTTCATTATGAAGATGGCAAGAGAGAGTCAACTTTTTGCTACTCAAGTTTTGTGGTTTACGACATTGATTTCTAAGAAAGATAACGTCGATATGGTTCGTTCAGAGCTTGGCAAGCTTAGAGCTAAACAAGTGAAAGTCGTCGAGATGTCACAAGGCCAGAAGGTAAGTCGCTTTATCGCATGGACCTTTATGGACGATGAGCAAAGACAAGAGTGGATCGCGCTAAAATAGCGGCTGCACTTAGTTAAGATATTAAGTTGAAATTACGTAGGGGCTTGTTGTTAACGCAACAAGCCCGTTTTTTGTGTTTTTCATATGCGCTAAGCAGAAAGTAACTCATCTAACTTACTCTGATATTTCTTCTCTAGAGCACTGTTACCTGCTTTGTTTTCGAGCTCGACCAAGATTTTAAGCGATGGAATTTGGTAGCCATAACGCTGGTGGAATTTGAATAAACGGATTCGAGCGTCATTGTAATCGGCGTCACTCACTTCAATTTTTGATAACTGTAGTATCGATTTCACGCGGTTTGGATCGTGGTCAATCGCTCTGCTGAAGTAGTACTTCGCTTGGTCTGTATTGCCAGCCTTAAATGCGCAAAACGCGGCGTTTTCATAACTTGCAGACACCAAGTAGTAGTAGGGTTGGTCGATGGCGCGATTGAAGTAATTATCGGCTTGTTCGTATTCGCCCTGTTTACACAAGAAGGTACCGTAGTTGTTCAATACATTGCCATTTCTTGAATCAAGACTGAGTGCTTTGCGGTAAGTGCTTCTCGCTTCATCTACTTCACCCACTTGTTCGTAGTAATGCGCCATTGAAAGCCGAGCACGGTAGTAGCTAGGTGCGTGTTTAATCGCGAGCTCAAGGTTTTCACGCGCTCTCACCATATTGCCTTGTCCCATATAGCCCAAACCTAATTCGATTCGAGATTCAGACATCGCGATAGGATCACTTTCAATCTTTGGCGGTCCTTCAGTGACAGAGACACAACCGGCCAAGGAAAGCGAGGCAAGTAGTACCACACTTGATAACGAAAGAGGGCGGGACAACGAAATCGGATTTGAAAATGATGGCTTGGCAGGCATGTGAAGCTCCTTATGAACACCAACCCATCATATGAAATCAAACCCATTGAAGTCGTAAATCTATCATGGAATGCGACCCACACACCATAAAAAAACCGCGTCCAATTCGTCGTTTTATCAACAACATACTGAACACGGTTTATGTGTTTGTGAATCGGAAGAAAGAACTTAATCGTCTTTGGTAAAGTTGTCTTCGCTGAAATGATCCAGATCGTAAGGCGTTTGTTGGTAAACGCAGTAGTTTAGCCAGTTTGAGAACAACAAGTGTCCGTGGCTGCGCCAGCTTGCAACCGGTTTGTTGTCTGGATTGTTATTCGGGTAGTAGTTGATTGGTATCACAGGCTCCATGCCTTCACCCAAATCTCGAATGTACTCATTGTGAAGTGTGTGAGAGTCGTACTCAGGGTGACCCGTTACAAACACGTTTCGCTTATCTTTGGTTGCTGCTAGGTATACGCCTGCAACATCAGAAGTTGCAAGAACATCAAGGTCAGTATGTTCCGCTAAGTACTCTTGAGAGAAGTCCGCATAGCGAGAGTGCGGAGCTAAGAATGTATCGTCGAAGCCACGTAAAATAGGGTGGTATGGGTTATGTATCTCGTGGTTATAAACACCAGACAGCTTCTCTTTACGAGTGCGTTTTGGCAAATCATATAATAACTTCAAACCAGCCTGAGCCGCCCAACACACGTATAGCGTTGAAGTAACGTGCTTGTTTGCCCATTCCATGATGGTTTTCAGGTGATCCCAGTAGATCACATCTTCAAATTGAACCAAGCCAAGCGGCGCACCAGTGATGATCAATCCATCAAAGTTTCTTTCTTTGACCATTTCAAATTGGCGGTAGAAGTTATCAAGGTGTTCAGTCGGTGTGTTTTTACTTGGTCGGTCATCAATGCGCAGCAGCTCTACATCCACTTGCAATGGGCTGTTCGATAGTAGGCGTAAAAATTGAGTTTCAGTTTCAATCTTCTTCGGCATTAGGTTGAGGATCAAGACTCGAAGTGGACGAATTTCCTGTGTCGATGCTCTTGATAACGGCATAACGAAGATGTTTTCTTCACGAAGAACATCGGATGCTGGCAATTGGTCTGGAATGCGAATAGGCACAGCTTTCTCCCTAAGCTAGATATGTAGACGTCTATACATCTAAATCTATAGTAGTTTGATACGCTTGTCGATATGCAAAATGGATAGATGTAAATTATTTGTGTTTTCTATCAGAAGCAATCCACGCGCTTCGAGGGGAGTCTCATTGTATTCAGTGATTGTCTGAGTCGTGTGTAAGTACTTGGTTTTCGTATGCTGAGCAGAGGTAGTTATCAGAGCAACTCGTTACTATTTACGATAAACTCATGTTTTCAAATTAGCCTGTACAGTGACAGATGAAGTTAATACTCATTCGAGGGTTGCCCGGTTCTGGCAAATCAACAAAAGCAAAAACCTACGATGCATTGCATGTCGAAGCCGATATGTATTATGTGAATGAGCAAGGTGAGTACCATTTTGATCCTAGGCAGCTGCAACAAGCTCATGAGTGGTGTCAAAACACAGCTGCAAACGGCTTAAAGCAAGGGTTTGATGTGGTTGTTTCGAATACCTTTATTAAGCATTGGGAAATGAAAGCCTACCGCCAACTTGCACTCAAATATAAAGCAGAATTAATTATCGAAGTGTGCCGAGAGCAATATGGCACTATTCACGACATTGAACCTTCAGTAATTAAGCGTATGGCGAAAGACTGGCAAGAATAGCCTCGTTCTTCTTCTGCTTGCGTGGCTGAATGGCAAATAGAATTAAATTAATAGAACAACTTCAAGGTAACGATTGAAATGGCAAAGCGCTCTGTTGTGGTCGACATGACTTCTTATGGTATCTATTCCACATGGGATTCAAAATCTAAAGATCTTCCAAAAATCCAAGAGTTCACCACCACCGTTGATGCTGAAATCGACGTAGAGTTTGGCTATATCCTGAATATCAAAAAAGCCAAAGGTGAGAAGATCCGTTACTGCATTTATCACCCAAACATCACCACAGACAAAGGTGAAGTGCTCGAACCGTTTGATGGTGAGGAGTATGTCGGTAACAATGACTGGGATTTCTACTTAGGTGACACTATTTGGGCTCCTGTCTCGAACAAGCTAGGAAAGTGGCGCATGACGGTTGAGCTAAAAGGCAACATCATCGCCGACAAGACATTCGACCTAGTAGCAAAAGACGAAGGCCAATTCTGGAAGCGTAGAGGGTTTTAGGTTCGACCTTCTATGTTCACCTAAACAACAAAAAGCCGAGCATCGTGATGATGTCTCGGCTTTTTTCATTGTGCTAGATAGAAGTGACTACCTAACTAATGGATTCGATTATTGCGTTACGTAAGCCACAACAAACTCAGTGATTGCGACCATGTCTTTCACTGCAATGTACTCTTCAGTGGTGTGAACTTTCGCCATACCAGTAGAAAGGTTAACTGTTGTCAGGCCTTTTGCGTTGAAGTTGTTTGCATCGCTACCGCCGCCAGTGCGTTTAGTGTTCGCTGTGACGCCAAGCTTCTCAAACGCCGATTTGATAGAAAGAATGTGCGGATGATCGTCTGCAATAACGAATGCATCGTAAGCACGAGTTGATTCGATTTCTACTTCAGCGCCGAACTGCTTAGCACTTTCTTGGAATGTAGAGATCATATGTTCAACTTGAGCCGTTAGCTTTTCGCCGTTTAGAGAACGTGCTTCAGCCACGACTTTAAGCTCTGGCATTACGATGTTAGTTGCTTGACCACCTTCAACAATACCAACGTTTGCTGTCGTTTCTTCATCGATACGAAGTAGGTTCATCTTAGTGATAGCGTCTGCAGCAACTTGAATTGCGCTGATGCCTTCTTCTGGTGCTAAACCAGCGTGAGCAGGGCGACCTTTGATTTTAGCAACAATCTTCTGCTGGCCAGGCGCTGCGTTTACGATGGTGCCAATTGGACCGCCTGTATCAAGTACGATTGCGTGCTCAGATTGAATGTAAGACATATCGAAGTTCAAAGAGCCGAACAGACCGCCTTCTTCGAATACAGTAAATGCAATCTCGATAGTTTTGTGCTCTTGTCCTTCAGCTTTAATGCAACGAACCGCTTCCATGATAGCTGCGATACCAGACTTGTCGTCACCACCTAGAATTGTGTTGCCTTTTGAACGGATGATACCGTCTTCGATGATTGGCTCAATGCCGATGCCTGGCGTTACTGTGTCCATGTGGCAGCTGAACACTGTGCTACCTGGAAGAGTGCCATCTAGACGAGCGTAGATGTTGAAACCATTAGACACTTCTTCAGGAACCGCCAGTTTGTGAACTTCAAAACCTAGTTCACCGAGTTGCTCAGCCAAAGCTTCAGCAATCGCTTTTTCGTTACGAGATTCACTATCAATTTTCACTAGATCGCAGAAATGTTCTACAAGACGTTGTTTATTAATTTGGGTCATTGTTAATTCTCATTATGCTTCCGCTTGTTCAAAAAGAAGCCGCGGAGGTAGGAACAGGAAAATCACTATAACGCCAATGAGGTAGATGATTGTCTGAGTTAAATCAAGAAAGTTGCCTGATTATTCTAATTAATGAGAAAAACCCAATTCAGATCCACCAGTGCGCAGGATTTTAATCTGTATATCTGTCGGGTATAATGTTTGACTGCTCTTAAAAAAACGTCAATAAAATTGGAATTCAATCAATAATGGCCCTGATAAATGAATAGAAACAATGTGTTAGGTTCATTCCTTTTCGTGGTGCTGATGAGTATTGTGCTGGGGCTGTATTTGCTCTATCCAACTTATGACGACGATTTAAAGCATATTCGCCCTGAAAACCCGAGTGTTTATAGTCCAGAGAAAGAGTTATCACTCTCTCAATATGGATCTGCGTTGATCGATATTCTCGATGTATCTCGTGGTGACCCTAATTTAGCTTCCCTACAACTTGAGGCTCTCCAAGCCAAGTTCCCAGACCAAGATAAAGCCATCTATCGTGCTTACGAATTGATGATTTTGTCGAACCTCGCGCAACATAAGTTGGATACCAAAGCGGTTTCCGAATACGTCAGGCAGATTAAAGCACTCGCACAACACGAACATATGGGTTGGTTAAAGGCCCAATCTCTCGTTGAATTAGCGATCGAATACATCAGTACGGGTGAGCTAGCGGAATCTGAAATCCAAATCAGAGCTGCGATAGATATCGCAGAATCGCTCCACTATGAAGAGTTGTTGATTAAGGCCTATAACACGGCTGGTGTCATCAATAACATCCGCAATGACTTTCCTGAAGCTCAATACTTTTTCCATAAAGGTTTAGACCTTGGTAAGAAGTACCCTCATCACATCTACAACAGCAAGTTAGTGTCAAATATGGCACTGCTTTATATCTATTTGGAAGACTGGCCTAAAGCGCTCAAGCTGATTAAAAGAGCCAAAAAGCTCTATTACAAGAGTGGACTACTCGAAGCGTCTACCATCGGCGTGCTGCATGTGAATGAGTCTTTTGCTTATCTGCGCAGTGGTGATTTAGTCAAAGGCCGAGAAGCATATCAAAGTGCGGCTAAGCTAAATGGCGATAACGTGAGTGAACGATACAAAATCATCCTATTAAAAGCAGAGAGTGATGTGTTGTTGGCGGAAAAGAACTTTGAGTCAGCACGACAAGTCGCAAACTTGTGTCTTAGATACCCAGGCGTGGACAAATACACACTTCAATTGGGGCAGTGTTACCTAAATAGAGCCTTAGCGAACATTGGTTTGAACCGAGATAATTTTGTTTTTGCTGATCTAAAGCGATCGTCTGCAATGTTCGATGTTGTGGGGACTCGCAGCTGGAAGGTCCTCGGCTTAAGAACACTTGCTGAATACTATGATTCAAGAGGCGACAGCGAGAACGCACTTCGCTACTTCAAGCTCTATTACAAGGGTAATAAAGCGCTGCTATTTGATAAGCGCCAGAGTGATATCTTTTTACTCGAGCAAGATTTCGCTACGGCATCATTAGCTCAAGAAAACGAACTGCTTAACGCAGAAAAAGAGTTGGGTGAGCTGACATTAGATAAGCAGCAATTACGGAATCGAATCGTCGTCGCTTTGGGTATCATGGTGATGATAAGCGCCACGTTACTATTGATAAGGTTACGCTCGATCCAGAAGACCAACAAAGAACTACTTAAGCAATCAACAAGATGCGAACTGACAGGCTTATACAATAGGCGTTACTTAGAGCAACGGTTAACTCAGCCGATGCCACATCATTTGTCGTCGTTTGGGTATACGCTCGCTATTCTAGATTTAGACCGCTTCAAACAAGTTAATGACACTTATGGGCATGATATTGGTGACCAAGTGCTGGTGGAAGTCGCTAAGCGTTTAGAGAAAATCTTATCAACAAACGATGTAGTGGCAAGATGGGGTGGGGAAGAGTTTGTTTTGTTGCTGGCTGGGAATCAAGATCCTAATAAAGAGCTTAAGCTTATAAGGCAAGCGATCGCTGACCGAGCGATTGAAACGCATTCTGGCCCATTAGAATTAACCACATCGATTGGTGCGACGACTCATCTAACGGAGCAACAGTTGAATAGCCGTACCTATAAGAAACACTTGAAATCGGCAGACGATGCTTTGTATCAAGCTAAGCAGTCAGGGCGCAATAAAGTCGTTATCATTTGAGTTCCTAAACTTAGTTAATCCCCTGCAATCAAGAAACCTGAACTTCAATAACTAAGCGAATAAGAGTGCTTATCTGAACTAATACGGCTATTTACTCTTATTCGCTTAATTCATACTGTGATTTGGCTTGGTGGGTTACTTAGCGACACCTTGAAGCATTTCAACCAATTCGCCTTCTGTCGCTGGTTCGCTAGCGAGTTCAATCACAGCCGAAGCTCCTCCCTTTAACATGTAGGCTTGGGTTCCGCAGTGGTCATAGTGGAACCATTTACCATCTACACATACGTCGGTATAACATCTTGGGTCTTGTTTAAGTTCCATATCAATTTCCTTATTAACATTTGCCTAACGTTTTTCAGACTAGTTGATCACAAATCTAGGTAAATTGATCTAAATCAATCTAGAGTGTAATTGATGATTTAATTATCAAAATAAGAGAGGTGTGTCTAGCGAAGGAGCGACCTCTCGTTGGGCACTGCGCTCAAAGGTCGTGATTCTGGTTGGCAACTCTCGCTCTTTTGCTTGCCAGGTGATGCTTTTCTACATACGCTAGCTACTCTCTTAATCCCTATACAGACTTGATTGTGTTGGAAAATGACTAATATCTTTATCGTTGTAATTGTTCTGGTTGTGTTCTTTTACTTTATTCAAAAGTATGTGGTGAAACACGATGACACCAAAGACCACGCTTATCAGAAGAAAGGCGCGTTGATGTCGGCGCAACAGGCGACATTCTATAATGCGCTAAAATCAGCTGTGGGCAACCATGGGGAAGTGTTTGCTAAAGTCAGCATGTCGAACGTACTTGTTCCTGCTAAGACGAACAATAAGAAGAATTGGTTTATCGCCAACAACAAGATCTCACGTAGTTACTTCGACTTTGTTGTTTGCGACCCGCGAACGCTAGAGCCCCGCGTTATTATCGAACTTGATAACGGCAAAGAGCTCAATAAAGGGAAAGTCGATCGCGAAAAGCTACTAATTCACGTGTGTAAATCGGCAGGTTTACCTCTGATTGGTGCATCTATTAAACACAGCTACCAAGTGAGCCGTTTGAAGAGGTTACTGGCAGCACACATCGATTTAATCGAGCCATCAAAAGAAGTGCGATTTTGTAAGAAGTGTGGTAGCCCAATGATCATCAAACTGGCAAGCCAAGGCGATTACAAAGGCCGACGCTTCTTCACTTGTAGCCGCCAGCCAAACTGCACCTATACCGAAAACTACAACGTTGTATTCGATGTTGAAGAATAGTTGGTATCGATAGTAATGCATCCGGTTGGACTCCATTCAATCGCTTAGATACGAATAAGTTATACAAACTAAAAAGCCGAGCATTGATTATGCTCGGCTTTACTAATATTAAGTGGATTGGTTTAGACTAAAACGCGTAACGCATACCGAGCTGTAGCTCATCTTCGTCGTTATCGCCTTGCCCACCTTCGCCCTCGTCTAACATGTTAAACTTATAACTACCAAAGAAGGCCACATCGCCAATATAACGTGCGTATTCTAGACCGATAAAGTTAATGTCGTAATCTGCAATATCGTCAGCTTCAAAGTAGCTGTAGGTCAGGTTGACGGTGTTGGCACCAAACGAGTATCCCAAGTAAGCATCGGCAGAATCGTAGTCTGAATCTTTTACGCCTAGACCTGAAATACTACCAAATTGATAGAGTGCGGCGAACCAAACCCCCTGATCGTTGGTGTACTTAACCGCACCAATATAGGCATCAGAAGTTTCTGTATCTGTCCCAGCGCCATAGGTTTCATCACTTGACGCATAACCGACGCCAATATCTAACCCAATCGAAGTGCTGCCGGCGACAACTGCACCGAAGCCGTCACTTTGTGCT
Source organism: Vibrio sp. 10N.261.51.A3 (assembly GCF_041471965.1). Taxonomy (NCBI): domain Bacteria; kingdom Pseudomonadati; phylum Pseudomonadota; class Gammaproteobacteria; order Vibrionales; family Vibrionaceae; genus Vibrio; species Vibrio sp. 10N.261.51.A3. The sequence continues at coordinate 5,377 of NZ_JBFRPK010000120.1, read as the reverse complement.
GATTCACTATCTGAATTGAAATTGCCATCAATTTGAAAGGTGATGTTGTCGCTTGTCAGTTCATAACGTAAAACATTTTTTGCTCGATCAGCAGTCGACACCGTGTATTCATTGATATAGCCGCTGAAGGTTTCAGCCATATCCGTCCAATCGGTTAAGTAGGTAACGGCATTATTTTGGTGGCCATAATAGACGTTACCGTGATTGGTTTGAACACCCGTATATAAGAATCGAGTGTTAATGCCGATATCATCTGATGCGCCATCTTCAGACTCTGTTAGTTCGAATTCATATTTCCCAAAAAAGGAAACATCGTCCGACGCTTTTTGTGTGCCATCGACACTTAAGCGGACACGTGATCTATCACTATAGTTGCTACTATTACCAGCACTTTTATTCGCATCAGAGAAATTCCCTCGAACTTCTGCGCGGCCGCCGATATTGAATACTGTTTCATCTGTCTCATAAATGGTCGCCGCCGATACGGCAGATGTCGATAGTATGCTCACCACTGCAATGGCGATATGTGATTTTTTCATAATTTATTCCCTATTTTTCACACTTGTATTTATCGCAAACCATAAATTCACGTATAGCATTGAATTTAGATTATTGATTCCTACAGGTTATGAATATAGGCGCGCTTTACCATTATGCAAATTTCATTATGTATTACTGTGCTGTATGTATTCAAAATAGCTATGATGTGTGGGGTTGGGTTTTGAATTGCTTATAGATTGTTGCTCTTGAGGGAGATTAATTGTAGCTGATGTTTTTCGACTATAGAGTGCTATCGTATTTATGTATGTTGGTAATAACCCGGCCACTTTATATGAAAAATCCGAATTTAGTCATTGCGGCCTAGTAATTCGATGACGACGATTACAAAATCGTGGTGATTTTTATGAATGATGTATTTCAGTGAGTTACAAAGCCTCTGCGTGCCTTTCACTTATAATGATCAAAATACTACGGTAACCCAATGGGCAAGCAAAATTTTTGACACTAAATATAGGCATTGATCTATACCTGTATGGTTACTGTAAAGGCCAAGAAAAACGGTATAGACAACAAAAATCCCAAATTGAACACATTAGGTTAGTTAATTGGTTGTCATCAAGGATTAGAATTTTTTCTAACTAAACTTTGTTTTTCAGCGGTTTGACGATAATCTGGGTGTAAAATCGACATGTTGTTATGTCTTTGATTGCAAAGTGAGCAAACGAATCGCAAGATGCCAGTTAATACTTGCACCATCTGTTTATCATGGATATCATCGTTGGCGTTTTAAGGGAATGCGTCCGTAGCTCAGTTGGTTAGAGTACCGCCTTGACATGGCGGGGGTCGGTGATTCGAGTTCACTCGGACGCACCATTCCTTCTTTAGTTTTTATTGCATAACTATTGAGTTTGTCACAATGGTAGTAATAAGAAATTAGAACATCGCCCGCTTAGCTCAGTTGGTTAGAGTACTTGCATGACATGCAAGGTGTCACTGGTTCGAGTCCAGTAGCGGGCACCACATTATACGAAAGAGCCCACCTAGTGTGGGCTTTTTTGTACCTTTAATTCCTTTTTTTATCAGTCTCTTAGCTGTTTATAGCTCCCAAGAGATTCCATGATGTGTTGTAAAATCCACCGTTTAAAGTAATCTCTGAAGTAGTCTTTTACGATCTAAGCAATTTCGAGGTTACTTCAGGGGGTTACGATGGCGAAAAAAGTACAGCCTTTAACGGCAACTCAAATCAAACAAGCGAAGCCTAAAGAGAAAGAATATAATTTAGGTGACGGTGATGGATTATCATTGAAGATTAAGCCTATAGGAACAAAACTCTGGCGTTTCTCTTATTATCATCCCATTTCACGAAAGCGCTTGAACCTAGCCTTAGGTAAGTACCCTGACGTCTCACTAGCCAAAGCTCGAACCAAAGCTATTGAAGCGAGAGAACTACTTGCTGATGGTATTGACCCTAAAGAGCACCGTGACACTACTCTCAAAGAAAAACAGTTAGAATTGTCGAATACGTTACAGTCAGTATTTGATGACTGGATCGAAGTCAAGAAAACAAGCGTCAAAGAGCAAACGGCTAAGAAGCTAAAGCAACGAATTGAGAAGTACCTCTTGCCCGACCTCGGTAAGTTTCCTCTTGGTAATATTACGGCACCACAAGCGATCAAAACAATTAAACCTATTGCGAACCAAGGTAAATTAGAAACAGTAGGGCGCTTGTGTCGTAACCTCAATGAGATAATGACCTTTGCAGTAAATACGGGTGTGATTGAGCACAACAAGCTAGCAGGCATTGGTAAAGCTTTTGAAACCGCCAGGGTAACCAACCAAGCTTCGTTAGCCCCAGATGAGCTTCCAGAGCTCCTCAAAACAATCAACTACGCATCCATTAAACCCATTACTCGCTGCTTGCTAGAATGGCAACTTCACACCATGACAAGGCCAGCTGAAACTGCTGGTGCACGTTGGGATGAAATTGACAGAGAAAAGATGCTTTGGGTCATTCCTGCTGAAAGAATGAAAAAGGGAAGAGTGCATACTGTCCCTTTAACAAAACAAACTCTAGATCTATTGGAAACCATTGATTTCATCACGGGTGATAGTGAATACCTTTTCCCTGCTGACAAAAGTAACAAAAATCACATCAACAAAGAGACAGCAAATAAAGCATTGGTACGAATGGGCATGAAGGGTAGGCAAACTTCCCACGGTTTGCGCGCATTAGCCAGTACCACCTTAAATGAGCAAAACTTCGATCCAGATATTATAGAAGCCGCACTTTCTCATGTGGATAGAGATAAGGTAAGAAGCGCATACAACCGCACAGACTACCTTGAACGTCGTAAAGTTCTCATGGCGTGGTGGAGTGATCATATCGAAGAAGCTGCTTCAGGTAGCTTGTCGATGAGTGGTAAAAAGAGCTTGAAGGTTGTGGGTTAATAGATATTGTAATTTGATGTCTAGTAAATGAGGGTTACAGTGTAACCTTAAACCTTCAATAAGTTGAAAGGCATTGGCTTGGCGTAGAGTACGGTTTTCTATGGTGCATATAACCTAAATAATTTCAGACATATGTCATTTAAGTGAAATCCACTCACTTGTAAGGTGTCAATATGCCAAACGTAACCACTCGATTAATTCGTCTCAATGAAGTACTAGTAATGACTGGCTTATCAAGGTCGGGAATGTATCGCTCTATAGAAAAACAGCAGTTTCCATCACAGGTGCCAATTGGAGATAGGGCCGTCGCATGGGTAGAAAGTGAGGTTCAAGACTGGGTCCGCCAAAGAGTGCTAAACAGGTAAAATTAAATATTGGAGAGCTTTATAGCTCTCCAAGCATGCTATAGAAGCTTAGAGAATTGTGTGGCTTTATTTTTTTTATCTTCTTCAATGCTTCTCATTAATTCTTCAGATTTACTAGCAAACTGATTGGTCATCAAAGTGATTACCTGGTTGATGGGCATGTCAAATTGTTTGGAAAGCTGATGAAGCTGGATTGATACCGTTTCGTCAACAACGATATTTAAGGTTTTTTTGTTTTCCCTTGTGGTTTTTTCCCTATATTTCTTCTGCGACCATGCTCTTTTGAAGTTCATCATGATCAGTTTTTTTTCAGCGTTGCTAATATCTAGTGAATGAAAAATAGCCGGAACGACTTTAGTGTGACTTTCATTGATGTTCATTACGTTTGGCAATTTAGCAACGATGCTCTTTACTGAGGATATTTTGGGAAAATAGTCAACTACCCACGCCACCTGGTCATTATTTTTATCATCAAGCCAGCTAAATTTAAACACTTCTGATGAGCTGTAGTACTCGTCAATTATACTATTGATTAACTCTCTTTTTTTCTCGATTTGTATTTGTGATGAGATAAATGCATTGATGAGGTAATTCAGCATCGAATTAATGTCGGTGATAGTGTTTGGCGGTGTTTCTGGTAAATGTTGAATGAGGTTATTTGTCACAATTTTTGTAAATATGTAGATTATAAGTCGAGTGTCTTTTGTGGTTGAAAACCGCATATCGCTCAATGAAAGTACATCATAGGAGATCGTTCTGACTTTTGACTCTGGTGTATTGTGTAACCCGCCTAGCATGTCCGATGCATTCTTGAAGTACCCCACTATTTCTGATTTATACCTTTCCGAAGTTAATTTTGGGCTCGATTGGAAATTAAAGTCAACGCTTTGCTTGTGATTTAGATGTTGGGAAATTCCCGCAAGTTGATATATGTCATATTGTTCAAGGAACTCAAAGCACATTACTTTTTCTGGCGGATTATCAAATCTTGGCATAGTGATTACTTAGTAGTATTTTTGTGTGATTGCTGGGTGATTTATAAGCTATTTTCTGATTGTTTTACAGTGTTTTTTGATTGTATATAGAGCTAGTTCAAAGTGTTTCATTCACGACTGTACCTAGGTTTATGCACGACGTAGCCTCTTGAGGGGGAGTTAGATAACTTCAGAGTTATCAGTTTTGCACTGATTGGCCGGTAACTTACACCACTACGCTCATCTGAAATGTTTTGCCAGGTCTAGCTTTGAGGTGGGTAAGGAACAAGTCTTTCCTTATCCAAAGTTGAGATTGGGGATTGCGGTTATGGTTAATATACCTCCATGGTGGGGTGAAATTATTTTTAACAATCATCCACCTTTCTATACCGAATTAACCAGAGGTATAGAAAATGAAAACACTAAAAAAGAAAGTCACTCATAATGATGAGTTCAATGGCCTACCTGTTTTGAAACAGAAAGAAGGCCTGTTAGTTGATTATCTACAAAGGATTTATGACACGCTGGATTTAGCTTTGGATGATCATCCTAGAACGATGGCGGTAAGAGTTGATTTGCGATTACCGCTTTTAATGGTGATGGAAGAATCAAATTTGATGAAAAACTTCATTGCTTCGTTGGATGCGCAAATACAGGCTGATTTAAGAAGGAAAGAAAGAGCAGGGAAACCGAAACGGAAATGTCGATTAAGATATGTATGGGTGAAGGAAAAAGATAAAGCGTTACATCATCACTATCACCTTGTTCTGCTGTTTAACAAGGATGTATATAACAGCCTGGGGTCATTCTCTAACCGAAACAACCTATCTCACAAAATTAAAACGGCATGGTGTCGGGCATTAGATACTGATCTTGATGATGGTGGTCGTTTAGTGCACTTTCCTGACAATTGTGTATACCACATCGATGTAAATAGCCTTAGGTCTTCTTCTGTTCTTGACGAGCTATTTCGTCGTCTCAGTTACTTTGCCAAAGTACGCACCAAGCAATTTGGTACTGGAAACAGAAATTTTGGTTGCTCAATAAAATAAAAAAAGAGAGGGGATACATCCCAGGGCAAGATTACGA
>NZ_JBFRPK010000119.1:0-579 GCF_041471965.1 Vibrio sp. 10N.261.51.A3 | reverse complement strand
CTGTCTCTTATACACAAATCCCTAAGCCACGCTTGGGGATTTTTTTTGAACTATTTTTAGGTTTCATGATCTGATCATCTAAGCAATGACAAGGATGATTATCATGACCTATATAGAGCCAACCCTTTGGGCACAAAAACAGTTCGGTCAAGCCCACCTTAATGACCCTAGACGCACTCAAAGACTCGTTGCTCTCGCAGCCTCACTGGCCGAGCAACCTGGCGTACCCGTCTCGAAACTCATTATCTCCCCTGCTGAAATGGAAGGGGCTTATCGCTTCATCCGTAATGAGCAAATCAAAGCAGAAGATATCGCAGAAGCGGGTTTTTATGTCACCGCACAAGAAGCATTAGAGCAACAAACACTTCTTGCCTTAGAAGACACCACTTCTCTCAGTTACTCCCATCGCAGCATTCGAGATGAACTCGGGCACTCCAATCAAGGCAATCGACATCGCGCCATGTTCGTACACTCAACCTTACTTTTTGCTCCCGACACTCAATCTGTTATTGGTTTAATTGAACAACAGCGCTGGACTCGTGATATAGAAAAGCGAGGTCAAAGGCACCAGCATGCGAC
>NZ_JBFRPK010000118.1:0-1314 GCF_041471965.1 Vibrio sp. 10N.261.51.A3 | reverse complement strand
TCATAGACAGGATCTTAAGAGCTAACTTGTTTATTTAGATAGAAAAAAGGCTTCATTTATGATCAGATAATCGTCGCCAAACAAACTACCTACATCAATAGTGAAGCCGATGACGATTATCTCCTTACAGAAGCAATTTAAGCAATTCTTTAATGCTGACACCCTCCAAAAAATGGCGAAAAGTACAGGCCTGATGAAACGGTGTCGGGCGATATTACCCGAGCAGCTAGTCATTAGCTTAGTGGCCGCGTTAAGCAAAGGAAACTGCACTTCCATTGCGGATTTACTGCGACAATTCAATGGGATGTGCTTGAGCCCTGAAGGTTCCGTGGCATACAAGCCTTACCATAACCAGTTGAGGAAAAATGAGTTTCCTAATTTCATGCGGCAACTTGTTATGCGAGCAATAGCTCAATTTGCTCGCCAGCAGAATGTCGGTCTACCAAATAAGCTCGACACCTTTGATGATGTACTGCTTCAAGATGGCAGCTCTTTCCACATCCATCGTGACCTGGCGGATGTTTATCCGAGTCGATTTAAACGTAACCCTGCAGCGGTTGAATGTCATATGACAATGTCGTTGAAAAGCTTTTCTCCAGTCGCGATGAACATCAGCGCTGATACGGCATCAGAAAGAGATTTTTTACCTGAGCCCAAAACGATGAACAACAAATTGCTGTTAGCTGACGCAGGGTATCCTGATTTCCACTTCTTTCGAGAGCTTGAACAGCATGGCGGATTCTATATTGTCCGAGGTGCTAAGTCTCTGAACCCTATGATTATTGAGGCAAGGAACGGCAAGGGGCGACTGCTGCCTAAGCTAGAAGGGAAGAAGCTGAAAGACATTACTCGAGGTACCAACCGTTCGCAGGTCCTTGACCTAAAAGTCCGTCGAGGTAAACAAGAGTTTAGAGTCGTGCGACGATGGTTTGCTGAAGAAAAACGATTCTGCATTTGGATAACTAACTTACCTTCAGACACCTTTACTGCCGATGACATCATGGCGATCTACCGCTGTCGATGGCAGGTGGAACTGCTTTTTAAAGAGTTAAAGTCTCACACCAACTGGCAACGATTTGTCACCGCACAAAAGGCCATCGTTGATGGGCTCATCTGGGCCAGTTTACTTGCGCTGATCATTAGGCGTAGTATTGCGCTTCAGATAATGCCATCGGTCTCATTGTTTAAAGCGGCAAAAAATGTGGATGTCTGGCTGTTACCAATATTTGAATGTATCAGTCACGGCGCATGGTCAGAAATCAGCAATAAAATCGAATGGGCTACCAGTTATATATCAAGGAACGCTCAAAAGTC
>NZ_JBFRPK010000117.1:0-2983 GCF_041471965.1 Vibrio sp. 10N.261.51.A3 | reverse complement strand
CTTAAGATCCTGTCTATGAATAATCACCCATACTGGCCGTTTCTATCTGAGATCCAATTAGGAAACAAAGCCGATTTAACCCGTCCATTGAACTCGCGGTAAAATCATCGAAATAAGCTAGTGATCTGAACCAGCGGAACTGGACACCTTTCAAACCGTCACTCCTCTTCTGAATATAGTTTTTGATGTCTTGAGTAAATTTTAAAGTCAAAGTACTGAACTTTGGTAATCCCCTTTGATGGGGAAGATCCATCAAGACATGAAATGTAAGAATGTCTCTATAACGATTAGGTTTGAGAGATCGATAAAGAACGCACCAATTAACGGCACGATAAAATACGCTTGTGGCGATGGGCCGTAGTAACCCGTGATACCATTCATATTGAGCATGGCTGTCGGTGTCGCACCCAAACCAAAGCCCGCATGACCACTTGCCATCACCGCGGCATCATAATTTTTACCGAGTAGCTTATAGGTAACGGACGTAACAAACACAATAGTAAACAATGTTTGAATCGTTAGGATAACCACCAGCGACAACGCCATATCAAACAGCTGCCAAAGTTTGATTTCAAGCAATGCCATAGATAAGAAGACACTTAGGGCAATTGAGCTTAAACGTGCCACTTCGACCATCGCAATCTTGGCAGGTTTGCTCTCGCTAAATAGTGTTGAGAATAGTGCACCAACAAATAACGCATAGACGAAATTTGGCACCATGTTCAGCCAATGCACATCGAGCACAAGCACTAAACTATGTAGCATTTGGCTGAGCTCAACACAGCATGCTAAAAGAACAACGCTTCCGATGCCATGTAGTACATTGCCCTTAGTCGGCATGTGATGGGCCTTTTTGTGTTCCACATCTGCTGCATGTACGTTCGGTGTTGAAAGTTGATTTTTTTCAACCAAATACGTGCCTAAAGGCGCTCCGATAATACCGCCAATCACAAGACCAAAAGTGGCACAGGCCATCGCGATTTCGAGTGCATTATCGACACCAAAATGGTCATGAAACATCGACGCCCATGCAGCACCTGTACCATGCCCACCTGATAGGGTGATAGAGCCCGTCATCAGTCCTAGCTTAGGATCCAGCCCTAAGAACGAGGCTGCAGCGACACCAATAGCGTCCTGAAAAATAATATAAACAACGGCGATTCCGAGAAAGACAACGAACAAGCGTCCACCTTGGAATAGCTGCTTGATATTTGCGCTTAAACCAATGCCTGCGAAAAACATCAGCATCAACGTCTCTTTATAAGGAAGTTCAAATTCGAACTCCATTCCCATGCGATATAAGCAAGTAGTAATTAAGGCTGCGATGCACCCACCAATCACCGGCCCTGGGATATGATATTTACTTAATATTGGTGTGTGTTTTTTGGTTACCTCACCAAACAACAACATCAAGAGTGCCAAAATGGCAGATTCAACGGCATTTACAGAAATTACATTCATTATCACGACCTAAACAACCGAATAAAAAAGCCCCGACTTGACGGGGCTTATATTTTCTAGCAACTACGAATTACGCAGAGAACTCTTGGAAGTACTCATCCAACACAGTGCGTGTTGCACGGCCAATTAGCTCGTACTCGTGGTGAGTAAGGTTCGCTAGTGATACGCGTACTGAGGCGTGTACTGTGTCGAAACCTTTACCAGGTAGTAAGATGACGCCAGTTTCGTGAGCAAGACGGAATAGGAAGTCTTTACCTTTCTCGTTAGCTTTGAACCAGTCGACAAACTCTTGACCGTAAAGTTTGCCACCTAGCGTGTCTAGCTCTAGGAGTGTGTAGTAATCCACACGGTCTTTGTTCTCTTCGATTTCTACACCCATGTTTTTGTAAAGCGTTGTGTAGCGCTCACGGATGATGCGTTTGCAAGCGGCTTTGTAGCGACCTTCTGAGTCCATTAGACAAGTTAGAGCAAACATCGCCATTTGTACTTGTTGTGGTAGAGACAGACCTGCAGTATGGTTCAAGGCTACGCTGCGGCTATCAGCAACGATACGGTCGATGAATTTGATGTCACGTGGCTCTGGAGTTAGCGTTTTGTAACGGTCGTCCAATTGGCACTGTGTCGCTTCACTGAATGAGCGAAGTGTATCGTCGAACACGTTCTCATCGTGAATACCGATAGTGCCTAGACGCCAGCCTGTTGCACCAAAGTACTTAGAGAACGAGTAAACACAAAGTGTGTTGTATGGTAGTTTTGCAAATAGAGAAACGAAGTCATCGGCAAATGTACCGTATACGTCATCAGTGATGATGAATAGGTCACTGCGTTGCTCATTCACAAAGTTTGTTAGGTTCTCTAGAGTCTCGTCAGAGAATTTCACTGATGCTGGATTAGCAGGGTTAACGACGCAAAGTAGTTTGATGTCTGTATCTGCCAGTTTCTCGATTTCAGACATTGGAAGCTGCCAAGTGGTCTCATCAAGACGCAGTTCAACGATCTCTAGTTCGTACTCAGAAAGCTCTGGGATTTCTAGGTAAGGGGTAAAGATTGGCGTGATTAGCGCAACTTTGTCACCTTTTTTCAATAGACCATTGTTGAACATGGTTGCGAACGTGTACGTCATTGACGCAGTGCCGCCTTCTGTTGCGAACAGGTCAAAGTTAGTCGTCATTGGCATTGGGCCGTACATCTCTTCTGCGATGTATTGTTTAACCACTTTCTCGATGTTCACTAGCATACGTGGTGGCACTGGGTAGTTACACGCAAGGTAAGCCAGTACTAGCTCGTTTAGGAACGCTTGTTTTTCGATGCCTAGACGGTCTTTTGCGTAGCTTAGTGCACGACGTAGGAAATCAACGCCTTTGTCTGTTGCATATTGGCTTGCGAACGTGTCGAAACGCTCAACGATGCCGACGCCATCAGGGATACCACCGAAATCACCACCTAGGTAAGCGTAGTTACGCTCTGCTTCTGCTACCGCAAACTCACCAAGACGGATGAATGCTTTACGAGGTAGCGTTGC
>NZ_JBFRPK010000116.1:0-6687 GCF_041471965.1 Vibrio sp. 10N.261.51.A3 | reverse complement strand
TAAGATCCTGTCTATGAATATGGTTAAGCACCGGATTTTACCAACGATAGAAAGCTTATACTAAATTCTGCTTAAGCTTTTCTTCCAACGCTTGGATACACAGCTTGATGGCGATAGGCGTATTTGAAGCAAATGGGTTTAGCGCATAAACCGTGTTAGTCGGTAGTTGGAAGCTTGGCATTATGTCGACAACATCATTGGATAACTGAGAGAGGTAGAAATCTGGGATCACACCAATGCCAACGCCTGATTTGATTAAGGCAAGGCAACTGTGGAACGAATTGGTGACGCAACTAGCTTGCTGTTGGTAGACAAAGTCCTGCTCAGTTTGAGAACTAAAATGATGAGTCACCTGCTTTCCCTGCCAAGAGTTTGCAATGTAAGGAATCGATTCAAGCTCACGTTCACGCATGCTTTCAACGCCACATAACACATCTTTAAACTCACCTAACCTCTTCTGCTTTAAGTTACTGTCACGAGAACTGCCCACTCGTACCGCGAGATCAATATCGTGCTCCATGAAGTCTAAATGCTGATCGTCGCTTATCAGTTCTGGCTTTAACTTCGGATATTGTTTCATCAGATCGGCAATAACAGGCGCTACCAATAAATCCATCAAGGCATTCGGAGCTGTGATACGAATCCGGCCTTGTGGCTCTTCTAGCTCGGCTTTTACCATATCCCAAGCCGATTCAGCGATCACATTGATGTCTTTGCAACTCAAATAAAAGCGCTCACCCATGCTTGTCAAAGTTTGTCTTCGTGTTGTGCGTTTAAGGAGAGAGGCGCCTAACTCTTGTTCTAGAATTTTGAGATGTTGACTGACGACAGATTTAGACAACTCTAACTTTTCAGCCGCAGCCGAGACTGAACCCTGCTCTACGATATAAGCGAAAATCGACATCTGCTTTAGCTTACTCATCTTATTGTTCTCTTTTTACAAACAGTATTTTCTATTATCTCTGTTTTTCAAATCAATTTCCAAGACTAAACTCAATTCAACTTATCGAAATACCAAATAAAAAAGACAGTGCTCGAAACAACAAGACTGTTATGGAGAAAGACAATGTTAGACAACCAAATTTTAGAAGCATGTAAGCAAGGCATTAACGCGTGGCAAAAGGCTTTCAACAACCAAGATGCGAAAGGTTGTGCCGATCAATATACTAAAAGCTGTGTAATGGAAGCGCGTCCATTTGGTACTTTTGAAGGTCATGAAGCGATTCAAGCATTTTGGCAAAACATCATCGACCAAGGTTTCAAAGACGTTGATTACACCGATGTAAAATGGGAAGAGCACCCAGACGGCGGTTACATTCTTACCGCGAGTTGGACAATGAACAAAGCGTTTGGCGTTGTACATCATGAACACTGGGCACTTGAAGCCGATGGCTGCGCTCGCTTAGTCAGCGACAACTTCGAAGTTCAAGGCGAACGCTAGAGCTGTAATTAACAGCTAGAAGCTCAAAAATAGAAACAGAAAACAAAAAGCCAGCAATCCAAATGGACTGCTGGCTTTATAATGTTCACTCTTGTCGCCCTTTCACTTGGTTTGAAGGTGATTGAGTGACTCTACACAATCACTCAACACGCTCATCATTTCAAATCAAAATGTCTGGTAAGACAGAGCAAATACAAGTCAAAGTTACAGTGCTGCTTTCTTCGCTTCTGTAATCCAACCATCGAACGTGCTTTGGTTCGCTTTGATCCAACCGTTTACGTGCGCTTCGATATCAGCAGAGCTGTTCTTACCTTTACTCATCATCATGTTCTGAGCGCTTACATCATTGATGTTAAGTTTGATGATTTCAAAAAGCTTCGCTGCTGATGGGTTGTTCTTAGCAAACTCTTTATTCGCAATAATGCGCATTGAGTTCATTTCGAAGCCGTAGTTTTTGCCGTTAGATAGCGTCGTATCCACGTTCGAACGCTCGCCAGGAAGTGCTGAGAAAGGAACTTCTAACCAAACTACATCTTCGTTAGGCACCAATACGCCACTTACCCAGTAAGGTGTCCACGTGTAGTAAAGGATTGATTCACCCTTTTGGTAACGAGAAATTGTATCTGCAATGATTGCAGCGTAGTTACCTTGGTTGTGAGTTACCGTATCGTCCAGTTTGAACGCTGAAAGTTGGTGTTCAATCACCATCTCACAACCCCAACCTGGGTTACAGCCTGTTAGGTCTGCTTTGCCATCACCGTCCGTATCAAACAGCTTCGCGATTTTTGGATCAGTTAATTGACCAATGTTGGTGATGTTGTACTTTTCAGCCGTTTTCTTATCAATTAGGTAACCTTGAGCAGCGCCGCTTACATATTGGCCTTCACGGTAGAATTTCTCATCACCACCTGCCATTGTGTATTTATCAGCATGAAGCGGGAACCAACCTACCGTTAGGAACGTTGCGTCACCCTTTGCAATCGAGGTGTAGCCTACGTTGTAGTCCACTTCTTGAGTTGATTTCACGTCATAACCCAGTTCTTCTAGAGCACGGTTAACGATCAATGTTTGGAATGTCTCTTCCGCTACAGACGATTGAACAGGCTGAACTGATACGCCATCACCCGGTAGGCTTGCTGCCCACACGTTAGTCGATACCGCTAATGTAGAAACGATGCTTACTGCGAGTTTACTCTTCCATGAATTATTCATTGGTGTTTTTCCTTAATTGAAGTTCTGATTTGTTACCGCGATTAAGTACATTCAGTACAAGGGAAACAGGTCCCATGCGATACCAGCGTAATTTTGTATTACCAGCATTGACACCCAGTACTTGGGTGATTCTGTCTAATAATATGGCTAAAATAACGATGCCTAAACCACCAACAGCGGCCAGTCCCATATCCAAACGGCCAATACCTCTCAGTACCATTTGACCTAAACCACCTACCGCAATCATTGATGCGATAACCACCATCGATAACGACAACATCAGTGTTTGGTTCACGCCCGCCATGATAGTTGGTAATGCAAGTGGCAGTTGAATTCGGTAAAGCATCTGCTTTTTGCTTGCACCGAATGAGTGACCCGCTTCGATCAATTCTTCCGGAACTTGCTGAATACCCAAGATGGTCAAACGAACAACAGGAGGAAGTGCGAATATGATGGTCACCACGACACCCGGAACGTTACCGATACCAAACAACATGACGATCGGTACTAAATAAACGAAGGCTGGTGTGGTTTGCATAGCATCCAAAATTGGGCGCACGAATTTAGCCGCCGTGTTACTTCGAGCGAGCCATATCCCCATGGGTAAGCCAATCAATAGGCAGAAGAATACGGATGTCATGACCAGTGACAATGTGGTCATTGCTTCAGACCAAGCGCCAATCAAGCCAATGAAAGTCAAAGATACGGCCGTTGCAACGCCAAGCTTCAAGTTTGAAAACTGCCATGCCACTAGAAACAAGATGATCAACATGAATGGTGCTGGCGTAGACACCAACGCCGTTTCAAATGAACTTAGGATAAAATCGATAGGCACACGGATTGCCTGGAATAATGGGCGTCCGTGCTCAACTAACCAATTCAGTCCAGACTCAACCCAAGTGTCAACAGGCAGCACAGCCTCTGCAAAAGGGTTAAGTGGATCAAAAGGTGTCGTTTCAACGGTTTCGCTGCTTAACCAATCCGCTGACGGTGAGGTATCAGCGGATTGACCCCAAGGATCACTTGCAGGTTGAGCTGGAGGAGCCGATTGAGACCATGGGTCATTATTTGTTTGTTCAGACGACATGATCTACCCCTTATCCAATGTTTGTAACAGTCGTGACTTAGTCACCACGCCAAAGTAATTACCTTGCTCATCCACAACAGGCACTGAGTAAGGCACACCACCAACTAGGCCAAGCACATCATTGATTGGTAAATCAGGGTTCAGCGTTAGTCCATCATCGAGCTGTGCGCTGATGAGTGATTTGTTCTCTTTGTGGGCTTTACGAAGCGAGTCGATAGAGACAATGCCGGAGTAACGGCTGCTCTTCTCAACTACGATGCCGTACTCGCGGTCGTTATCAATCAAAATTTGTAGAGCAGACGCTGGGCCATCGTGTTCTGATTTTTTAAATACCGCAGCTGGCTTCTTACGCGCAATGTCTTTCACAGTAAGTACGCTTGCTACGTTCACACCACGGAAGAAAGCTTCGACATAATCATTCGCTGGGTTACTAAGAATATCGTCTGGAGTACCGACTTGAACCACTTCGCCATTTTGCATAATCGCAATTCGGTCACCGATACGCATCGCTTCATCCAAATCATGCGAGATAAAAACAATGGTTCGTTTATCGTCATTTTGAAGGCGAATAAGCTCATCTTGCATTTCAGTACGAATCAAAGGATCGAGCGCCGAGAACGCTTCATCCATCAACAAGATATCTGGGTCACATGCTAGTGCACGAGCCAAACCAACACGCTGCTTCATACCACCAGACAACTCATCTGGGTAAGATTCTGAATATGCGCCAAGGCCAACACGTTCAAGTGCTTCAAGTGCTGACTGCTTTCGTTGCTCAACTTCAACACCCGCAAGCTCTAGACCAAATGCGGCATTCTCGATGACCGTCATATGCGGCATCAAAGCGAAATTTTGGAAAACCATCGAGATGTTGTTGCGGCGAACTTCGCGGAGTTCATCTTCTGAGATGTGGGCAATGTCTTTGCCTCGAAGAAGCACATTGCCTTTGGTTGGTTCGATCAAGCGGTTAAGAAGGCGTACTAGGGTTGATTTGCCAGATCCTGACAGTCCCATTATGACGAAAATCTCGCCTTCTTGGATACTAAGAGAAACATCGTTAACGCCGATCGTTAGCCCTGTTTCTTCGAAAACTTTATCTTTATTTGCGCCTTCATTAATCATTGTAAAAGCACGGTCGGTGTCTTCACCAAACACCTTGTACAGTCCCTTAACTTCCAGTATGGGATCCATGTAATCTAATCCTTTCTCAGTTATTTAAACTTAAAAATGGTTATTTAAACCCGAAAAACAATTAGCACTCTAAGTAATTGGCACATGTAAATCAAGGAGCTTCGTGCGGTAAAACAAGGTGACAGACCGAAACCAGACCAGTGACAGCAAGACCAAAAAACAAGCAAAAATATAACAAACCACTGATAATTAAAGGGATAAATTAGACAGATGCACTACCAATATTATGTATTACTTAGTCGTAGATTATTGAATATTAATTTTACATTAGAGTAATTAATAGGCTGAATGAACCAACAAAAGCCACAATTAGTTCGTACACAAACAATTCGAATACGAACTATTTATTAAGCTTTCATGATGTTTCCGAGGCGAAAGTTCGCTCGATAAAAAATATAAGATCAACTCTCAATCTCTACCTAAAAACCAAAGGTCAACCGGCTAAAGTCAGTGAGTTGAAATCAACCTTTTCAACCAAGAATTTTAATACGTCACACCAACTGTGATACTTGCTGCAAACTGTCAATTGGTGATTATCTAAGCTGAACTTCAACTTGTAGAGTGCTCATTGCTGAGCCATTCTTTATAAAAGAAATAAGCATTTTCCCGTGACGAAATAGAGAAAAAGACAAGGAATTCGAATGATAAAAATGTTGGTGTGTGACTTTGACGGTACGCTTGATGGAGGCTCATCTCACGGTGTTAACCAGCTATTTGATTACCTCACAGAACAACCTGATATTCGCTTTATCATCGCGACAGGAAGAACATTACCTTCGATTCGAATGGGTTTAGAATCGGATAACTACCCGAAGCCACACAGTATTATTAGCGATGTGGGCACCAAAATTCATCATGTTCATTCCCAAAAACCAGACCATGTTTGGCATAACCAACTGGAAGCTTCTTGGAACAAATCAAGGGTAGAGACGGCTCTCGCCCCCCTTGATTTTATGGGTGATCGCATAGAAAACCATCAAGGCGATTACAAGATCACCTTTGAAGGAAAGCTTTCAGAGCCTCAACACGAACTGATTGAATCTAGCTTGGAGATGCACGGATTAGATGTTCACCTTACTTACTCTCATGATTGGTACTTAGATATCACACCAAAAGGCGTTAACAAGGCGACTGCGATTCACCACCTACTCGAACAACACGATTTGAGCGTTGCAGAAGTGTGCGTCGCAGGTGACTCAGCTAACGACACCTCAATGCTCACCATTGAAGGCGTAAACTCGATACTGGTTGCTAACCATTACCCAGAGGTTACTCACCTATCGGATAGAGACAACGTATACACGAGTAGAGCAACACATGCTGAGGGTGTCTTAGAAGGCCTTAAATACTGGCAAGGGCGTGCAGCAGCGGGTAATTAGAAATAAGTAGAGGTGACCGACTGCTCCCTGCTTCCTATCCTTATTTCCAACCGGGAAGCCAATGATCCTTGTCGGTGAGATCCCGCCAGTTGATGTCTTCCTCTCGTTTGGTCATCACCGCTTCTATCAAACAACGAATAACCTCCCCTTCTTCAAACTCTACCTCTGTGACCATAAAGTGTTTTTCTTTCTTTACAGGGCTAACGGCCGTCCATTTACTGCGAAGTAGTTTCTTTGGATTGATTCGATTCATGAGTTTATTTCTCGCTTAGATGTCATTGATTATTATGGATTGTCTAGCCGACACTGAGTAATAGTCTTCGTCGCAAGAAAAGGATCAAAAAAAGCCAGCGATTAGGCCTGTCTCTTGATCACAA
>NZ_JBFRPK010000115.1:0-1287 GCF_041471965.1 Vibrio sp. 10N.261.51.A3 | reverse complement strand
GTGCTTATTATCCATACAAAGCATTTAAGAGTGATTCCCAACGCATGGTATTTTTCATTCCAGCGTTGGGTTTTGTGTTTACGGTGGTCTGGTTAGGTGTCGTGGTAGCGTTGCTCACACCTTAATGCGGCTACATGGATTCCCCCGGTTGTCAAACATCCGCTAAACTTATGTTGATGGGTTTTGGACTGCCGCTCTACATTCGGCCTACTTATCGACGATTCGCATACGTCGTGGCCCTGATGACTTGCGCGACTGCGGTGCCTTATTCGTTAGATGACATCTAGTGTGTCCGCCGCATTAACAGGCTCTCCGCAAGTGGTCTTAACCTATCTCCATCATTAGCGTCTGCAATGACCCGGTGGGTTTAACTCTCTATGCTGCTTAGGTTTCTACTTAAGCAGCATAGTTTTCATATTCGGTTTGATTGTGTAAAAGCGACCATATAATTCGTGCGTTCTTCGCGGCAAGTGCCACTATCGCTCGGTTCATTCCTCTTCGTTCTAGAACGCCTCGACACCACTGACTTAGCTTATCTTGCTTGTCGCCAAGGTTGGCAATGACTGTCCTTGCCCCGTGAACTAATAGTGTTCGCAAGTATTTGTCGCCGTGTTTGGTTATCCGACCTAAGCGAGGCTTTCCTCCCGTCGAATATTGCTTTGGTACGAGTCCTAGCCAAGCAGAGAAATCACGGCTTTTATCAAATTGAGAACCATTGCCTATCGAAGCAAGTATCGCAGTAGCGGTTTGCGGTCCAATGCCACGAACCTTCATCACTCGTTGAACATTAGCGCTGACCTTAGCAAAAGACTCGAAGACTTGTTCAGTATCGGCGATACGTTGATTCAACTCTCCAAGGTAGTGATAAGCATCGGCAATCACCGTTCTTGCGAGATGTGGCAGTTCATTTTCTGCATCTTCAAGCATTAAGGGAACGTGTTTCATCAATGAAGAGCGACCAACGGGAATGATCAACCCGAACTCAGAAAGTAGGGCGCGCATGCGATTCATAAGCGCGGTGCGTTCACGAACCCAATGCTCTCTCATTCTATGTACCGATAAGATAGCTTGTTGCTCGGGGGACTTAGCAGGCACAAAGCGAGTTGATGGCCGCTGAACAGCTTCGCATATGGCAACGGCATCATTAAGGTCGTTCTTTCCCTTGGTTCGATAAGGAATTACGTATTTAACAGCCATAATGCGGGTGTCGTGACCAAGTTTATTGAGTGTTCTTGCCTAATAATGTGCACCACCACACGCTTCAACACCTATACGCATGAGTGGCAT
>NZ_JBFRPK010000114.1:0-835 GCF_041471965.1 Vibrio sp. 10N.261.51.A3 | reverse complement strand
CAAAGTGACAATGTAGAGAAATTCCGTTTAGAGCCAAGTGAGTTCAACAGTGATGACTCATTGAAATCCGATGGTCTTCCAATTGATTTGAAAGAAGATCCTGCAGGCTCAGGTAACTATGTTGGTTTTACAACTAGTGCCTCTAATGTAGAAACACAGATTTTCACATTAAGCTTTAGCGCTACGACTCTGGGGCAATATACCTTTACGCTGTTGGAGAATATCGACCACGAGGATGGTCGTGGCAATAACGACTTCACGTTTGAACTACCAGTTTACGCGGTTGATACCGACGGTGATGACTCTTTAATGTCACCTCTGTCAGTCACTATTACCGATGATGTTCAAGTGATGGCTAGTGGCGATCTGACGATTGAAGAGCCTACTGTCGCCGACTTAGCTGCAGGTACGCCAACGACATCCGTTTTCGATGTATTAACATTCGCGAGTGCCGATGGCGCGAGCGTGACTCAATTTACCTATGACGGCACCGCTTACTCTCTAGACCCGAATGATGCGACCGAGCAAGAGTTTACCTTCACCGAAGGCTCACTATTTATTACGACTCAAGGGGAAGTGCGCTTTGAGCCGAACCGAGATTTAGACCACTCAGCAGGCGATATTGTTAGAAATATCGTTGTGACATCAAGCGATGGCGATGATGACGTTCTTACCTCGACAGTGACGCTTACGATTACGGATGGTGATGTTCCGACCATAGATGTCATTCCACCAATTTCACTATCTGAAACGAATCTAGCCGATGGCTCTGATCCGTCGAATTCTGCGGTCAGTGACACCAAAGTCATTCAGTTTACTCATGAAAGTGACGATG
>NZ_JBFRPK010000113.1:0-565 GCF_041471965.1 Vibrio sp. 10N.261.51.A3 | reverse complement strand
TACCGTTCGCCATGATTTGGGCGTCATCACCAATGGTCACCGACAACGGAGTCATTAATGAATCATCACCATCAGAATCGACGGCATAGACTGGTAAATCGAAGATCAGATCATTATTGTCGAGACCATCTGCATGGTCTAATGCTTCAAGTAGCGTGAAGGTGTATTCGCCTAACGTAGTACCTGAGAAGCTTAAGCTGAAGACAGGAACGTCCGTTCCACCGTCATCAATAAAGCCGGTATAGATGCCTGAGTCTGCTGGGTCTTCTTTAAGCTCAACCGCAATGTTGTTCGACGTTAACGCACCACCCACATTGAACTCAGTTGGTTCGATTCGGAGCTTCTCAACATCATCACTTTGGTTGGTAAACGAGATAGTCTCGGTTTGGCTCACCGCACTGCCGCTTGGTGTCGAGCCATCGGCAAGTTGTGTTTCTGATAGCGTCACGCTTGGTACGGATTCGATGGTTGGAATATCGCCATCAGTAATGGTCAGAGTGACCGTTGACGTCACCACATCGTTATCTAAATCGCTTGAGGTCACCACAATCGATTTGACGATGTC
>NZ_JBFRPK010000112.1:0-261 GCF_041471965.1 Vibrio sp. 10N.261.51.A3 | reverse complement strand
TACCGTTCGCCATGATTTGGACGTCATCACCAATGGTCACCGACAACGGAGTCATTAATGAATCATCACCATCTGAGTCCACCGCATAAACTGGTAAGTCGAAGGTCAGCTCGTTACTATCTAAGCCATCGGCATGGTCTAACGCCTCAAGCAACGTGAAGGTGTATTCACCCAACGTGGTACCTGAGAAGCTTAAGCTGAAGACAGGAACGTCCGTTCCAGCGTCATCAATAAAGCCGACATAGATGCCTGAGTCTGCTG
>NZ_JBFRPK010000111.1:0-492 GCF_041471965.1 Vibrio sp. 10N.261.51.A3 | reverse complement strand
CCAAATCATGGCGAACGGTACGCTCGGTATTACCGAGCCGAATTTAGCTGACGGGACGGTGACCACCAATACGATTGATGTAATGACAGCGCAAAGTGCCGATGGCGCAGTGATTACCCAGTTCACCTATGACGGTGGCACGGCTCAAATCTTAGACCCAACAATCACAGGTGAGCAGAAATTTACGTTCACTGAGGGTGATGTGTTCGTCACCATTGAAGGTAACGTGCGCTTTGAGCCGAACCGTGATTTAGACCACGAGAGTGGCGATATCGTTAAATCACTGGTGTTTACTTCGAGTGATGGTGATGTGGATGTTGAAACGGCCACTGTCACACTGACGATTATTGATGGTGATATCCCAACCATTGAATCGGTACCAAGCATCGCGCTTGCTGAAGCAGATTTAGCGGATGGCTCGTCACCAATCATGGGTGCAGTGAGTCAAACAGAAACCATCTCATTCACTCATCAAAGTGACAATGTAGAGAA
>NZ_JBFRPK010000110.1:0-28513 GCF_041471965.1 Vibrio sp. 10N.261.51.A3 | reverse complement strand
GCGAACAGTAACTAGTAAGTACGAACTAAAACCAAGCTGAACAGAATAGACAGTGGTCATCGTAGGCTCAGATAGAGCGACACGGCTAACAATTATAAATAATGGAATTGAACATGATGAAACAGACAAAAATCAAAGCACTTGCTCTAGCGGGTGTGATGGCATTCGGCCTAGCAGCAACGACAACGGCACAAGCTCACCCACGTTGGATTTTGCCATCTCACTTTACTGTATCTAAAGAAGGTGGTGATTGGCTAACGTTCGATGTTACTGCGTCTCACGGTACGTTTGTTTTTGATAAGCC
Source organism: Vibrio sp. 10N.261.51.A3 (assembly GCF_041471965.1). NCBI lineage: Bacteria > Pseudomonadati > Pseudomonadota > Gammaproteobacteria > Vibrionales > Vibrionaceae > Vibrio > Vibrio sp. 10N.261.51.A3. The sequence continues at coordinate 28,209 of NZ_JBFRPK010000110.1, read as the reverse complement.
TGCTGGCAGCGAAAATGCTCATGTCATCATGCCAGATGGCCGCAGCGAGCGTCCTAACTTCGTTATTCGTGGCAAGCGTCGTTCAATCTTCGACTTCTATTTTGAAGAAGAAGGTACACACAAAGTGGCGATCAACAACCAGCCGTCTTACTACACGCAATACAAAGCGGGTCGCCGTGACACGGTGAAGTGGATTAAAGCAAACAAAGCTGAGCGTGACTCAGTTCTACCTGAAAAATCACGTGACGTGGTAACGCAGATCAGCTTCACTCGTGCAGAAAGCTACATCACGGTAGGTAAGCCAACGGATTCAGTGTTCAAAATTGAAGGCAAGCTTCTAGAAATGAAGCCTGTGACACACCCTTCAGATATCGTTGAAGGCGAACCTGTGACATTCCAGTTCTTCTACAACGGTGAAATCCAGAAAGACGTGAAAGCGGAGATTACTCGTGAAGGTACGCTTTACCGCAACCACCAAGAGCAGATTGATGTGGTGAGTGATGAGAACGGTGAAATCACGTTTACTCCAGACGTAGCAGGTCGTTACGTAATGAAAGCGAACTACAAAGGTGAGTTGATTGACAACCCACTGGCAGACAAAGCAAGCGCGAACGTTCACCTAACGTTCGAAGCGCTGCTTCAATAGTCTGTGATATCGGGGCTAGATCCCTGATTAAGAATCAAAAAACTTAAGGGCTCATTTGAGCCCTTTATCGCTCAGTTTACTTCTGAGAATTTGCACTGTGGCTAGGGTACGAACCATGACAATAAAAACAAAACTTAACGCTTTAATGACTCCTTGCTTAGCATTGGGACTTGGTTTCGCTGCATTACCTGCGCAAGCACACTTTCCACTGATGAGCTGCTGGTTTGAAGGTAAGACTGTTGCTTGTGAAGCGGGTTATTCGGATGGCAGCAAAGCGATTGATTACGCAGTTGAGATGTACGATTACGAAGACAACTTGATTGCAAAAGAGATGACAGATAAACGTTCTATCGTTGAATTCCCACATCCTGACACTGAGTTCTACCTTGTGTTCGATTCAGGTCATGAGTTTCCAGTTGAAGTTGATGTTGTAGAGATCAGTGAAAAATGATGATTCAAAGCGTACGTGCTGATACGGGCGGCAGAGAGGGCAAATGGGTAGGACTGATCATTGTGTTCATCCTTTGCTTTGCAACTGTCGCAATCCCATTTCATCAGGCTGAATCCCACGTTAAAGCAGTGCTTGATCATCAAATTCTAGTGACTGATGTTGAACAAGAAAACTTGGCGATGCTATCAGAGCTGCGTTTAGCGCATGAAGAAATCCGTGACCTGCGCATGGACTCAGATGGTGAATGGCCGAGTGTCGCATCACTTAAAGATGAATGGGTTGCCCCGTTTGTAGAAGATCAGAGTTGGAAGCGCAAAGGTTCTCATGCTTGGGTACTGGACGAGCGTGGTTACTATTTCTCTGCTCCCAGTGAATCTGCAACACCAAGTAAACAAGCCAAACCAGCTGATCATGGTTCTGCGGATTCCTTTATTTTGAACGCGAACAGCGTTTCCCCTGAGATCTGGATTTTCTTTGGTGGTATAGCAAAACAGCCTAGTGCTTTTGACGAGCACACACTTGAATCTGAAGGCTGGAAAATGGTCGTGAACGAATCAGAAATTGAACAGCATCATGAAAGCGATGCTCACTAATAATAAGAGAATTACTATGCGAATTATGACTCTGTTCATGTCGTTATTAGCGGTGTTCATGGCACCCAATGCATTGGCAAAAGAATATAAGATCGACAGCAACAAGCTGACGATTGGTATCACGCTTCAACCTTACTACAGCTACGTAAAAGCAGTAGTAGGCGACAAAGTGAACATCCTTCCTTTGGTTGATGCCGGCTTTAATCCGCATAACTACTTGCCACAACCGAACGACTTGAAGAGATTGAGCCAGATGGACGCCATCGTGGTAAACGGTATTGGTCACGATGACTTCGCGCTTAAAGTGATTTCAGCCGCGCAACGTGATGACCTAGTCGTGATCGAAGCAAACAAAGAAGTGCCTCTACTTCCTGCTCTTGGTCAGTCTGTTGGTCAAGGTGCCGTTAACCCACATACCTTTGTTGGGCTTTCGACAACAATTCAAAAGGTTTACACCATCGCGAGTGAGGTCTCTAAGCTCGACCCTGACAACGCGGCTTTTTATCGTAAGAATGCACGTAAATACGCAAAGCAATTTCGCTTTATGAAGCGCGATGCGATGTTGTCATTAGGTGAGTTAGATACTTCAGGTATGAAGGTCGCGACTACACATAATGCTTATGGCTACATCCTTCAAGAGTTTGGTGTGGATGTTGCGGCAGTAATCGAGCCTGCACACGGTGTTGAACCAAGTGCTAGTCAACTGCAAGAGACGATCGAGAAGATCCGCGCATCAGGCATTGATGTTCTGTTTTACGAGTTAAACATGCCAAACCGTTTTGTTGACACAATTGAAGCGGAAACAGGCGTTCAGCTTTATCGTTTTTCTCACATGACGCACGGTGAATATGAAGACGATAAAGTCGAAGTTGAGATGAAGAAGAACCTAGAGACGTTAATCGAAGCCATGAAATTTGCGGCGGCGAACCAAGCTAAAAGCGGGAACGCATAATGTTAGGTCCATCAATCTCAATTAATAAACTCGGTCTGCAATACGATAACAACGTAATTCTTGATGATATCTCGCTCGAACTTAAAGCGGGCGAGTGTCATGTGATCATGGGGCCAAACGGTGGCGGTAAAACTTCATTACTGCGCTCTGTGCTTGGCCTTACGCCTTTCTCTGGCCAAATCAATATCCACTGGCCAGAAAAGCAGAGTATTGGTTACGTACCTCAAAAAGCGACCTTCGAGTCTAGCTTGCCTTTGACTGTAATGGACTTCGTACTGCTTAACCAAACGAGAATCCCATTGTTTTGGCGTCGTAAATCTAAGCAATTGGATCTTGCACTCGCACAATTAGATCGCGTTGGTATGGTTACTCGTAGCGACCGCCGCATGGGACAGTTATCGGGTGGTGAGCAGCAACGCGTGCTGTTTGCCCAAGCGCTATTAGATAACCCAAGTCTACTGGTGTTGGATGAACCAACCACGGGTATGGACGAGCAGGGCGTTCGTTATCTTGAATCGTTAATTCGTGAATGTGTTAGTGAAGGTCGTACGATCCTTGCGGTACACCACGATGTCACGGCAGTGCGTCGACTCGAAGCGAACGTACATGTTGTGAATCGATTCTTGGTTGATAGTGGCCCACACGAACAAGTCTTACACCCAAGTAAAATCGAGAGCCTGTTCCAGCACTACAGCAGTGGCTCTGCGATGACCAAATCGAAGGAGGTTGCGTAATGGATTGGTTACGACAACTAGCCATTAGTGGCGTGGAAGCGGGCTGGTTATCAGACAGTTTCATGTATGCCTTCATGGTCAATGCTTTGGTTGCAGCGTTACTACTTGGTCCTCTGTTAGGTGGTCTGGGTACTTTGGTGATTGCTAAGCGTTTGGCTTTCTTCTCTGAAGCGGTAGGCCACGCGGCATTAACCGGTATCGCTATAGGTGTGTTGCTTGGCGAGCCACCAGAAAACCCAATTATTGGTCTGTTTAGCTTCTGTATGATCTTCGCGCTGCTTCTTCACTTTGTAAGAAACAGAACCAATGTGCCATACGATACTTTAGTTGGCGTTTTCCTTGCTTTAGCACTGGCAGTGGGTGCGGCATTGCTGATGTACGTGGCGCGTAAGATCAACATCCACATGCTTGAGAACGTACTATTTGGTTCGATTTTGACGGTAACAGACCAAGACTTAGCGATTCTCGCAGGCAGCTGCGCGATCATTATTTTGCTCTTGATACCGACGTTCAACCGTATTCTTCTAACCTGTATCAGCCCTGATATTGCCAAGGTTCGTGGTTATAACACCAGTTTCTACGACTACTTGTTTGTCATGATGATCACCTTAGTGACGATTGCAGCGGTGAAGATCGTAGGTGCTGTTCTGGTTGGTGCATTATTGCTGATCCCAGGTGCGACAGCTCGCTTGTTAACTAAACGCATGGGCAGCTTTGTATTGCTGTCGGCATTACTGGCAACAGTCGCGTGTTTAGTTGGAACCGTCTTACCTATGGAATTGAAACTACCAGTACCTTCGGGCGCTTCGATCATCATCGTTTCAGCGACATTTTTCCTAGCGGCAACGCTATACCGGATTATAAGAAAGGCATAATCATGACCTCTTTAATTAATCGTATCTCAAGAACAGTGAAGGCTATTACTAAAGTTGGTGCCGTTAGCAGCCTATGGTTGGCCGGCTCAATGGTGTCTATCAGTGCTAATGCCGAGGATATCCTTACCAGTACGCCTGTGACTTATGCTTTGGCGACAGAGCTAACCAAAGGCACAGACATTACCACCGAATATCTGCCACCAAAGCGCTACGGCATTGATCGTCTGCCAAACTGGTTTGGTACTAAAGGCGCAAGCAAAGTCCTTCAATCCGGCGAAAAGGCGACCGTAGCATTAACGCTGTCATCTATTTGGCAAGCTGATCCTACATTTGTATACGCAAGACAGGGCAATATCCGTTTGGTTGAAGTGGATGCGGCTCAAGCGATTACACCGCGCGCGCAAGGTGTAGCTGCGCTGACGTTATCAAATGGTGAAGTGTCTAAATACGCGTGGTTAAACCCAACCAATCTAACGCGTATGGCGGCAATTGTGGCTGATGACTTTAAGTTGTTGTGGCCTGCGCAAGCTGAAACGATTGATAGCAACTTACAACGTGTGATGTTGGATGTTCGTGAACTGATCAACAAGCAGCAAGCAGTATTGCTCGACAATGACGTAGATTCAGTATTGTTGCTTTCAGAAAGCTTGGAAGATTTCGCCTCTGGCAGCCAACTGTTTGTTGAAGAACGCATGTTCAAAGCTGAACTGGAATGGACAGAGCAGGACAAAGCCAAGCTTAAAGAGATGTTTTCGGAAGATGATGCTCTATGGTTAGTTACAGCGAAAAAGCCAAGCAACTTGATTAAATCATTGGTACCGAATGAGCGTATCTTGGTAGTGGATTCTGTTGATCGTTGGGGCAGAGCGGGAATCAACGCAAAAGCACCGTTTGCCCGTTGGGAAGTGCAGCCATTCAAAGGCTAACCAGCGCGATTAAAAATGGTAGGATCAAAAAAGCAGCCCAATTTGAGGCTGCTTTTTTGTTCTTGTCTGTTGGCTCTGAAAAGAGTGTCAGACAAGAGGACTGCGAGTATAAACTTACTCTGCAGCTTTTGTCTCTTCAGCTTCAACCGTTGCTTCTACTGAACCTTCAGCTTGCTCTTGAGCTGCTTTCGCTTGTTCTTCAGCTTCCATTTTTGCACGGTCAGCTTTAGAGATGTAGCGAGGCTTGTTGCTACTATGCAGTTTAGAATTCGCCTGTTTCTGCTTCTTTTTTAGAATTTGATTGATTTTTTTCTTACGGTTCATTGCTGCATAGCCTTGTATTTAGTTTAGGCGGTGGAGGATAATCATTTTAGCTCTAGAACTCAATATTTACATGGTATTCAGCAAGGAAAATATCACTATGCAGTCAGTCGAGACCGAACGTTTAAGATTAAGAATGATCACACCTCAAGATGCGGCGTTTATTCAACGACTATACAGCTCAGAAGATTTCCTGCGTTACATTGGTGATAAGGAAATCAACGACACTGAAAAGGCTGTCGAGTACATTGAAAACAACATTCTTAAGATGCATGAAGAGAAGGGTGTCTGTTTGTTGATGGTTGAAATCAAAGAAACTTCAACGCCAATTGGTATCTGCGGATTAATAAAAAGAGACACCTTAGCGTCGCATGATATTGGCTACGGGTTTGCTCCTGAGTTTTATGGTCAAGGCTTTGCCCAAGAAGCCGCGGAGGCGATAATTGAACAAGCTAAGCAGAATGCTGATATCGATCATTTAGTTGCCATCACTACCTCTGATAACATTCGAAGTATCACACTACTGACTAAGTTAGGCTTTGTGTTCGAGCGAGTTGAAGATGTGATAAGCGAAAGCGTTAATCTCAACCTGTATGGTTTCTCATTAGGTAATTAAAACATGTTCCAACATAACAATATTCTACAAGGTGAGCTCGCAACGGAGTACAAAACCGTTATTGCGATGGTGCACATCTATTGCAAAGATCACCACGGTGAAGTTCGTCAGAATAACGCGTTATGTGAGGAGTGTGAGCAACTGTTGCGTTACGCCGAAACACGACTGGATAGATGTCCTTATGGCGAAGCAAAACCGACCTGTAATAAGTGTCCGATTCATTGCTATAAACCAGACCCGAAAGAGCAAATGCGATTGGTGATGCGCTATGCCGGGCCAAGAATGCTACTTAAGCATCCGATATTAGCGATTCGACATCTGATTCATGAGAAACGGAAAGTGCCTGAAAAGCCGTTGCCGAATGTGTCGAACCGCCATATCCGAATGAACAAGAAGTAAGTGGCGCTTTAAAGTAATTTCTAAAGAAATGCAAAAGGTCTGATTTCTCAGACCTTTTTTATGTAGATACGTTTTATCTAAGTTTGAATATAGCCAGGTAACTGAAACTTACGCCGCTTGAGGCTCTTCGTAGGTCACCGTTAGGTTGTTGATCCAGCGTCGGCTCAAATAACGGTGTGAACAGATGGTCAATTTCACGACTTCTTCTACCAACATTAGACCATAGATGTATTTAAAGTCCCATTCAGCGACAAACGCGCCGTAAACACATACTGGAATGCCCACCATCCACATCGCGATGAAATCCATGCGAAGGCAGAACGCATTATCACCACCAGCACGAATAATACCGTTAATGATCACCATGTTGAGCATGCGAATCACGACCGCAAAGCACATGATCATCATCGCAGGTGAAGCAAGCGGGTATAAAGCGTCTTTGGTCAGGTTTAGCCATGACAGAACGTGCTCTTTACCCATAAACAATAGCAAGCCTACAACCGCACCAAAACCAACCACGGCTTTGATGAACGTCAGACCCATACTCATAGCGTCATCAAACTCATCACGACCGAGTGAGTGACCAAGCAACACGGAACACGCTACAGAAATACCAAAGAATATCGAGTAACACAGCGACTCAAAAGGCGCGAGCATAGAGAACACAGCAAGTTCCGTTGTGCCCATGTGACCGAAGATCATTTGGTATGCCATAGTACCCATTGCCCATAACACGGCATTCATCGTTAGTGGCAAAGCAATACGACGGTAAGACAACCATAATGACGGACGATGTGGTGAGCTAGGCGTGGTTAACAACCAGTGTTTACGCATGCGCATATAGCCATACATCAAACCCACTTGAATCAAGCGCGCTAAAGTGGTTGCCAATGCCGCACCTGCAACGCCCATCGCTGGAATACCGAAGGCACCTTTAATGAGTACGAAGTTAAGTGCGATGTTGAGGGCAATCGTGACCGCACCAAGCAATAGTGGTGTTACGGTGTCACCTGATGAGCGCATGCTTGCTTCTACCACGACCACAATGTGAGTCAGAAGAAGGACAGGGAATCCATACCACAGGTAAGTCGCGCCAAGTTCAATCACGGTTTGATCGCTGGTCTGCAACATCATTAAAAACTGAGAACCAAGAGTGATGATTGCAGTAACAGGCAGCAGAACTTTTAAGCCAAACACCATTGCGATAGATGATACCGTTCGCGCGCTTTTTCGGTCGTTCTTTCCCCAGTATTGAGCGACTAATGTTCCGTTTGCTGAGGCCAACCCTGCCATAATCATAATAGCAACGAAGTGCCATTTTGATGCAATTCCCACAGCCGCAGCTGCTTCCATACCATAATCACTGACCATTAATACGTCAGCAAGGGCAAGAATAGCGACAAGCGCACTTTGTAAAGCAACAGGTAAACCCAGTTTAACGATACGAGGTAAGATGCTCTCTGGCTTGTTATTCATAGATGAGTTAGGGTTGATGTTAGTTGTCATAAGCTCTCCGATTTATGGCAGAACTATAGTGATTTGAGCGAAGTAACAACATGTTTAAAAAACAACAAAACCTGTGCGAATCCGTCATTGATTCAATGAGACCAAAATCAACTTGGCATGATGATGTTTTTCTCGCTGAACAGTGCAAAGAACGTTTTTTGACCGTTGAAGATATTCCAGAGATGAAAAGCTTTGGTGTCTATATGGGCGGCATGGCGAAGCTATATGATGGCTACTGGGTTGAGCGCGAATCCGTTAATGTTCATACGTTGATTTTCACTATGGAAGGTGGCGGCATTCTAACAACCGCAACATCGGTCCAAGCGATTACACCTTATACACTCGTGGTGCTTCCTGCTGAAACCCCATTTCGTTTTGAACTCGATCCTCAATATAATTATTGGAAAATGGCGTGGATGCTGACGCCTGACACCAAGCAATGGCAGCACATAGCAAGTTTAGGACAGGGGATTGTGCCTTTTGGAGAGTGTGAGCAGATCTGGTCATTAATGAACTTGGTTTACTTTGAGATAGGCGGTAGAGCCAGTTACCGTAAGTTACTCTTGAGTGAAATTATCCGAACATTGACGGGGTTTGAGCCTAAGTCGACCAGCACCACTGCACGTGTTCAAGCGCTCTATAACGAAATTGAAAGTAGTCTGCATCAGCCATGGACAGTGGCAGGGATGGCTGAAAGAGTGTTTATCAGTGAAGAGCAACTCAATAGAGTCACCAAGACGCTATTCAACCTCTCACCACGCAGTAAATTGATTCAATTACGCATGGACAAAGCCACCAGTCTACTGAAATATCAAGATTGGTCAGTTTCTATGATTGCTAATCGCTTAGGCTACAAAGATCCTTATAACTTTTCGCATCGTTTCAAAAAGCATTTCGGTTTATCACCCAGTCAATATCGAAAGAGCCATCGACTTCTTGGTTAGCCTTGCACGATGAAATGAGAAGTGTGGGAGAAGAAGGTTACATATAGGCATGAGTTGAAAAGGGCCCTTCGCTTAGACATAAAGTCTGAACTCGGAGCCCTAATGACACGCATCTAGTGTCTGTCTATTTAAGCTTACTCGCCTGCAATCTGTAGGTGAGAGCGCTTTAGGCTAGCAATCAACATGTAGATCGTTGTAGCAAGTAGAGACGCGAACAGGTAAGTGAACAATCCTGCTTGTGAATCCATAAAGCTGTCTGCAATGATTGGTCCCGCAACAGAACCGATGCTGTAGCAAAGTAGCATGATTTGAGTCACTGACACCAAGTAGCTTGGGTCAAGGTTACGGCAACCTAAGTTAATCGCGATTGGGTATAGCGCAAATGTGGCCATGCCTAATACGAACAAGCTCATGCCTAGTACGTAGAAATCGTGATTGATAGTCAGCACACCAATGCTTGCAACCCCTAGCAGGCAGAACAAAGCCATTAATAACACTTGTCCTACGTGGTGAGATAACCAAGTCACCATCGGCTGTACAGCCATACCACCCATGATAACCAAAGCCATCAAACCACCAATGTCTTCGTGTGCAATGTTACGTTGAGCAAGTTCAACTGGCATCAAGCCGTAAATCGCACCTAGCGTTAATCCGGAAACAATGCAGCCAATTAGCGCGCTGTGGCTTAATTTGCTGATCTGCTTTAAAGACAAAGATTGCGCATCGTGGATCTGTGGTGGAGTTGCTTGTCCGTACATCAGCACAATGATCGCACCAAACAGAAGGGTGAACATTGCGATGAAAGGTACGCCACCAGTAATACCTAGGTAACCGATACCAAGCTGACCAACTGCAGAACCGCCGTACAGTGAACACATGTAGATAGCGAGACGTTTTGCGCGTTGTGACTCGTCGCCGCTCATTAGCCAAGACTCTACAATCACGAAGATACCTGCAACCGCCACACCAGCCACAAAGCGAGCTAGTAGCCATACTGCTTGGTGTGGGATCAATGGCAATACAAGGATCGTTGCGATGAACACACTCAATGCGATGACGAACGCGTCTTTGTGGCCAACACGCGCAATGGCACGTTCAATCAATAATGTACCAGCCAGTAGACCTGCATAGAATGCACTCGCCAACCAACTCGATAGATCTTTGTCTAAGCCATACTCAGACAGCATTAATGGTAATGAACTCATTAAGTAGCCTGAAGCGATCGCGTAAAAAGACAATGCAATAACAGGAACAGTTATGCGAGTTGTTGGTTGGATGTTGTCCAATGCAGGAGCCTCTGATAGTAAAAGAAACGATGAATTTTCCGCGACTATGGGGGAGAAACTGAATTGGGTAAAACAAATAAAAATGGTCGTTAAGATAAAAGAAATTTATCGACCAACTAAACTAAAATACGGTTGCGATATTTGGTGGTTTGGCGAGATTTTATGCGGGCAAAAAGTCGTTAAGCCGTTGTTCATTGGTGGTTTAATTTAGAAAAAGATTGCAGCGTGATTGTCTTTTTATGATTTGGATTGAGTGGGATTTTAAGTGTTAGACCGTTTCTTTACGGTATTGACGTGGCGAGCTTCCACTCCACTTACGAAAGGCATGACGAAAGTTAGCGCTATCAGAAAAGCCAACTCGTTCAGATATCTCTTCAATACTCATTCGAGTTGAAGAAAGGTAGTGCCGGGAAAGGTGAAAGCGAACATGGTCCAGTATCTTCTGATAGCTCGTATCCGCTGCTTTCAGGTGACGACGCAGAGTTCGAGAAGACATGCCCAGTTCTGAAGAAATGGATTCTATAGAAGGGTAACATCCTGGCCTTTCAATCAGCATCTGAGAGACTTTCTCTTTGAGGCTACTGGGTGCACTGACTTTTGCCAACATGTCATCACACGATTTTAAGCACATCTGTAAAGTGATGGGGTTGGCGGTAGGAAGAGATGAATACAAGGTGGTTGCGTCGAACTCCCATTCAAGCCGGTCACTATTGAATTCAACCGGGCAGCGGAAAATCTCTGTGTATAGATCGCCGTATTCAGGTTTTGGATAGGGGAAGCGGATCACTTGAGAAGGAAAGGGCTGCTGTAAGACCTCTTCGCACAAACTGTGTATCGCCGCGAACCAGTATTCACAACAAAAGGGCAGTAAAGAATCGAGTTCGATAAGTTGCTCTGCGCGAAAGTAACCAATGTTGTCTTCTACAGACATGGTTTTCCTGAGGACAGGGCCAGCAAGTTGCAGATACTTAAACCCGATTAAAAAGGCATCGAGTAGTGTTTCGCTGCTAAACACCGCATAACCGAGCACGCCGAAATCGCTGAACCTCGCTTGTTGGCCAACTTTAAGCCCCAATCCGTCTTCGTTGGAATTCGCTAACGCATTACTGAACACAGCAAGCTTTTGCGCCAAAGTGATGTGTGTATCGGGTGTGTTGAGTTGGAGAGCATCGATGTTACTGCCTTCGAGCAACTCTTCGATACTGAGAACAGGCGACAGGTAACGATGCAGCAACTGAAGATCCAGAATGCCGAATGCTTGCATGTCGGGTTCGTAAACTGCGGTGTATTCCATAAGCTGCCTCTTCTTGAATATCGATATCTTAACCGAACTTTTAACATTTACGCCTGTTGCTTGTTCTCACTTTCGCAAGCTTGTTCCAAATTTTGGTTTATGTGTGCAAGGTTTTATTGGGCTTACACAGGTCGTGTCCGAATATCACCGGTTTTTGTCTTTTTGAAACCTGTTCGAAATGTTATCGAAATGTTGTAATTTATTGGGCTGCACATTGGAGCGTCTCAAACATTTTGCTCAATAACGACTCTTATCTACATGACACACCAATGTGCAGGCTCGTGATGACAAGAAAGAGACTTATTACAACGATTAGAACGTCTACGGTGACCGTCACAAACAGGTCTAAGCCGCACAAGGAGATCATGGATGCACAATCTTGCTGTTAATTTGGAGCGTAGCGCTTCGCTTTTTCCAACTAAAGCCGCTCTGCGTATGGGATCGGATGAAATCAGTTTTTCTCAGTTAGAACAACTTTCTGGAAACGTGGCTGCTAACTTGAAAAGACTTGGGTTGCAGAACGGAGATAAGGTAGCGTTGTCATGCCCGAACGTGACTTACTTTCCGATAGCCTATTACGGGATTCTAAAAGCGGGTTGTGTAGTCGTGCCTTTGAACGTGCTATTCAAGGCCAGAGAGATCGCTTATCACCTTAATGACTCTAACGCGAAGGCCTATTTATGTTTTGACGGCAGTGAAGAGCTTCCAATTGGTCGCTATGGTTTACAAGGTTTTGAGCAGGCAAACCACTGTGAACACTTTGTCGAGATGCCTATCCCAACAAACACAGACACTACTTTAGAAAGTAATGGGGAGCATGAATCAATCGCTGATTGGTTGGCACAACCTTTTACTCCTTTTGAGTCTGTGGCTTGTCATGGCGATGATACCGCTGTGATCCTTTATACCTCTGGCACGACGGGTCAACCAAAAGGGGCTGAGCTTTCCCACACCAACATGCAAACCAATGCGATGTCGTCACAGTATCTAATGAGATTGGAGTACAGCGACACCACAATGGCTACACTGCCTTTATTTCATAGCTTCGGTCAGACGGTGATGATGAACGCGAGTGTGCTAACAGGGTCCACCATGGTGTTGATTCCTCGTTTTGAACCGTCATTGGTTATTGAACAGATCATTAGCCATAAAGTCAGCGTGTTTGCGGGTGTTCCTACTATGTATATCGCGCTATTAAAGGCGGGAGAAGAGTCTTCTGATAGTTTAGAAAACACAAGCAAACGCTCTGAACAGGTTAAACACAGCTTGAGGTTAGGTGTTTCTGGCGGTGCTTCTATGCCGCTTGAGGTTATACGACAGTTTGAATCTCGTTTTGAATTACCAGTCTTAGAAGGTTATGGGCTCTCGGAAACGGCGCCGGTTGCGACCTTTAATCATATTGATGGCGATCGTTTATCGGGTAGTGTCGGTCAGCCTTTATGTGGCCACCTCATCAAGATTACTGATATACAAGGCAACTCTGTCGCTATGGGTGAACTCGGCGAAGTCTGCATTAAAAGCCCAAGTGTGATGAAAGGCTATTATCAAAGGCCAGAGGCGACAGCTGAATCTATTCGTGATGGTTGGTTCTTAACGGGAGATATCGGTCGCGTCGATGAGCATGGCAATTTGTTCATTGTTGACCGTGTTAAAGACATGATTATTCGTGGTGGGTACAACGTTTATCCACGTGAAGTCGAAGAAGTGTTGATGTGTCACCCCGATGTCGAAATGGTCGCGGTGGTAGGCGAGCATCATGAACATTTAGGCGAGGAGATCCACGCGCATGTGGTTCTTCACGAACATACGCAATGTGATAGTGCCGCCTTGATAGCATGGTGTCGTGAGCAACTCGCCGACTACAAATACCCGCGTAAGGTATTCATTCGTAAAGCCTTACCCATGACAGCAACCGGAAAAATCTTGAAGCGTGAGTTACACCCACTAGAAATAGCGGAGATGGCAAATGGATAGTTATGATTTTATTATTGTTGGCGGTGGTTCAGCTGGGTGTGTGATGGCTTCTCGGCTGTCGGAAGATCCTGATGTGACGGTTTGCTTGTTAGAAGCGGGTGGTAAAGACACCAGCCCATTCATTCACACACCCGTTGGCGTGGTGGCGATGATGCCAACCAAACTCAATAATTGGGCATTCGAAACGGTTGAACAGCCGGGTTTGAACGGTCGTAAAGGCTATCAGCCTAGAGGTAAGACACTTGGCGGTTCTAGCTCTATCAATGCCATGATGTACGCTCGTGGACATCGCTATGACTACGATAGATGGGAAAGCTTGGGCAATGCTGGCTGGAACTATGAATCCTGTTTGCCTTACTTTAAGAAAGCAGAAAACAACGAAGTCCACCAAGATGAGTTCCATGGCCAAGGTGGTCCTCTTAATGTGGCCAATCTTAGATCGCCAAGCCCTATGTTGGAACGTTATTTAACGGCGTGTGAATCGATAGGTGTCCCTCGCAATGAGGATATTAACGGCGCTGCTCAGTTTGGGGCGATGCCGACGCAGGTAACACAGCTGAATGGTGAACGATGCAGTGCTGCCAAGGCTTACTTAACGCCAAACCTTTCACGATCGAATCTCACGGTCGTGACTAAAGCCACCACACATAAGGTTTTGTTTGAAGGCAAGAAGGCGATTGGTGTTGAATATGGTTCTAGCGGAAAGCGTTATCAGATACGATGCAACAAAGAAGTGATTCTTTCCGCTGGCGCGTTTGGTTCTCCCCAATTGCTGTTACTGTCTGGTGTCGGTGCTCAAACTGAACTAGAGACACATGGAATCGAACAGGTTCATGAGTTGCCTGGAGTAGGCAAGAACCTCCAAGACCATATCGACTTAGTGCATTCGTACAAATGCAGCGAAAAGCGCGAAACCTTCGGCATTTCATTGCAAATGGCCTCTGAAATGACCAAAGCTCTTCCGCTATGGCACAAAGAACGACGCGGGAAAATGAGTAGCAACTTTGCTGAAGGGATTGGTTTTCTTTGTTCCGAAGATCATATTGCCGTGCCGGATTTAGAGTTTGTATTTGTGGTCGCTGTTGTTGATGACCATGCAAGAAAAATCCATACCAGTCATGGCTTTACCTCTCATGTCACCTTATTGCGACCGAAGAGCTACGGCACCGTAACGCTCAATAGTAATGATCCCTATGATCCGCCTAAGATCGATCCTGCGTTTTTCAGTCATCCTGAAGACATGGAGATCATGATTAAGGGCTGGAAGAAGCAGTATCAAATGTTAGAGAGTTCCGCGTTTGATGATATCCGAGGCAATGCTTTCTACCCTGTGGACGCCAGTGATGACAAGGCTATCGAGCAAGATATTCGCAATCGTGCAGACACTCAGTATCACCCGATCGGGACCTGTAAAATGGGACCTAGTAGCGATTCTTTAGCTGTGGTAGATAAAGATCTCAAAGTTTATGGATTGGATAATTTGAGAGTCATTGATGCTTCTGTGATGCCGACACTGATTGGGGCAAACACCAATGCACCAACCATTATGATTGCTGAGAAAGTCGCAGATCAAATCAAACAGCAATACGGGTTTGGCAAGCAAGAATCTAGTATTCAAGCGAAAGGCGAAGCTGTGGTTTTATTCAAGAAGTTAAGTGATAACCATAAATAAAACAGTAGGTTAGATAGTCTTGATTTGGTAAGACTCTCTAACCTATTTTTGTGTGCTTACTTAGAACAAAGCAAAAGCTAAATCAATCGCTTAAACAATCGCTTAAACAATCGCTTAACCAATAGCTTAACCAATAGCTTAAATAATAGTGTTACTTGGTTAGAGCTTGATTAAGCCATTGATCAAATTGGCCTTTTGGTAACGCACCGTTAATCGTATCAACACGTTGACCGTTCTTGAACACCATCACCGTTGGGATGCTTCTGATTTGATACATAGCCGCCAGTTGCTGTTGAGCTTCGGTATCAATTTTAACAAATCGAACATCGCCAGCGCGCTCTTTAGCGACATCGCTAAATACAGGTGCGAAACCTACACATGGGTTGCACCATGTCGCCCAAAAATCGACAACGACAGGCTGTGAACTGTTCAAAATTGATTGGAAATTCAGTGACGTACCTTCGATTGGTGCACCGTCTAGAAGTGCGTTTTTGCACTTACCACAAGTAGGGCTTTCTGAAATTCTTTCTGAAGGAACTCGGTTTACGCCACCGCAAGAAGGGCAACGTGTGTTGAATGTAGACATAACTTTCTCTTTTTATTGCGTCTCCGTGCCTAACGCGATTTACGAATCATGTACGGAACGCTTATACTGTTTAAAACAAGAATAAGATACTCAAATAAAAACAAACAATAAACAGGTAAATGATGACAAAATTTTACGCTGAAATTACGGGCTGGGGAAAGTGTCTGCCACCAGCCGTGCTATCCAATGATGATTTAAGCACTTTCATTGATACGTCTGACGAGTGGATTCGTACTCGAACTGGTATCGAAAATCGTCGTATCAGTCATGTAAATACCTCTGAGCTAGCGACCGTTGCTGCTCAACATGCAATGGCGTGTGCTGGTTTAACAGCCGAAGATATCGATCTTGTGATCGTAGCGACGTGCAGTCCAGACTCTCTTATTCCAAATACCGCGTCTAAAGTTCAACAGAACTTAGGCATCAAGAGCGCAGCAGCTTTTGACCTTAATGCAGCGTGTACAGGCTTTATCTACGGTGTTGAAACAGCAACTCGATTGATTCAAGCGGGCAACTACCGCAATGCGATCGTTGTGGGTGCAGAGCGTCTTTCATTCTTCATCGACTGGACCAAGCGTGATACTGCGGTTCTATTCGGTGATGGCGCTGGCGCTGTGGTTTTATCGCGTACTGAAGAACAAGTGGGTTTACAAGAAGCTCAAATCGGTTGTGACGCAGAGGGCCGTGACATTCTAGCAGTACCAAAATTCGGTACGTCTATGGACCGCTTTGCTGCTGATAACGGTTACTGGGATTTTGATTTCGTTGGTAAAGAGATCTTCAAGCGTGCAGTGAAAGGAATGGGCGCTGCAGCACATACAGTATTGAGTCGCACTGGCATCTCAACTGAAAACATCGATGTTGTGATTCCGCACCAAGCGAACATCCGAATTATTCAAACTCTGTGTGATATGGCGGGCATTGAACGTGAGAAAGCGTTTGTGAACATTCAAAACTATGGCAACACGTCGGCTGCGACTGTGCCAATTGCATTGTGTGAATCGTTAGAGCAAGGCTTTGTTAAACCGAACTCAAACATCCTTGTGGCGGCATTCGGTGCCGGTTTAACTTGGGGGGCAGGCCATATTAAGTGGGGTAGCCGTGTTGATCCGTTAGGTCAATCGGACGCTAAGCTTCCAGAAGCAGATAGCTCGGCATTAGAACTTCTAGAGAGAGCCATTTTACACTGTAAAACGCGTCCTAATTCTGAGAATGAGTAGCAGCATGGCGCAAGTTCGTTTTATGACAGAAGCCGACCTCGATGGAGCGGCTTTAGTTCACCAAGCTACTTTTGTTCGACAGCAAAACTCAAAAAATTGGTTACAATGTAACTTAAATGCTGCGCCACGCTTTCTTAACTTTGTTGCTGAAAGCGATGGCGAGATTGTCGGCTACATTATTTGGGTTCAAAAGAGTGGGTTTAGGCCTGAAGCTGTTTTGGAGCTAGAACAACTTGCTGTGTTACCGAGTGCTCAGGGGCAAGGATTGGGCAAAAAGCTGATTCTAGACTCTTTGCCTCAAGTGAAGCAGAAGCTATCAGAGCAGGGCTCGACACTAAAACATGTATTAGTGACCACCAGAGCAGATAACTTTGCACAAAAGCTCTATCAGTCGACATTGGGCGCAGAAGTCGAAACCACGATTTCAAACCTTCACTCAGCCGATGAAGTGCTTATGATAGCTCGCAATGTAGGTGAGCGAATCTGATCGCTGAGTGATTAGAACTCATTATAATCAGCAATATAAGTCGACCACGATCGATAAACGTTTTATTAGGGGCTAAGTTAGTCCCTTTTGTTATTTCTTAGGAAGTGTTTTGAAGAAAGTTTTAGCAATTGGCTACGTTTGGCCAGAACCGAATTCATCGGCGGCTGGCAGCCATATGATGTCACTTTTACGACTGTTCAAGAGACAAGGTTGGCCCGTTGAGTTCGCAACGCCAGCTCAAGAAACCGAGCATATGATTGATCTTTCTGAAGAGGGCATTACAAGCCAATCTATTCAGTTAAATTGCGATAGCTTTGACGATTACATTGAAGAGCTGCAGCCCGATGTTGTGATGTTTGACCGTTTTATGATGGAAGAGCAATTCGGCTGGCGCGTCGAGAAGGTATGTCCCAATGCCTTTAAGCTACTGGATACTGAAGATTTACAATTCCTACGCAATGCTCGACATGAAGCTGTTAAGAAAGAGACAGAGTTAACGAAAGAGCACCTGTACAGTGACTTGGCGAAACGTGAAATCGCTGCAATCCTGCGCTGTGATCTTTCGTTGATCATCTCAAGTTACGAGATGGAATTGCTCCAATCTGAGTTCAATATCGATCCAAAACTATTACATCACCTGCCGTTCATGGTTGATCTCAACACGTTGCCTGAAAGTACGAAAAGCTTTGAAGAACGTAAGCATTTCATGACGATAGGTAATTTTAGACATGCGCCTAACTGGGATGCAGTGCTTCAGTTACAGAAGATTTGGCCGAAGATTCGTAAGCAGTTGCCTGATAGTGAACTTCATATTTACGGATCTTATCCGCCGCCGAAAGCAACCGCTTTGCATAATCCAAAAACCGGTTTCCATATCAAAGGTTGGGCTAAAGATGCTCAAGAAGTGATGGAAGATGCACGTGTTTGTGTTGCGCCATTACGTTTTGGCGCTGGCATTAAAGGCAAGTTACTTGATGCGATGAAGCTGCAAACTCCGAATGTAACCAGCGAGATCGGCAGTGAAGGCATGCTACCGCAAGGTGAACTGCAATGGCCGGGTGCAGTGTCAGATGATATTGATGAGTTTGTTGAACAAGCTGTCGCTCTTTATAAAGATGAAAAGAAATGGCTTAAAGCTCAAAGCCAATGTCATTCAATTCTTGAAGCGCACTATGAACAGAATCAACTGGGCGACAAATTGATCGAGCGACTGACTGCGCTAGGTTCTGAGCTTGATGCGCATCGACTGAATAATTTCTTTGGTTCAATGCTTAAGCACCACAGCATGGCGAGCACGAAGTATATGTCCCAGTGGATAGCTGAAAAGAACAAGACTAAGTAGCTTACATAATACAACCAATACAACCGAATTAAATCATAAGCCCTTAGGTTAACGCCTAGGGGCTTTTTTCATGCAGGGCGCTTGTTAATTCCAGACTTACAAAACGACACATACTCGCAGTACATTAGCATTGACTAATTTATATTTATTAGTAAACTCTAATTTATAGGTTGTTATGAGTTTATGATGTTTGTGGATAGGAGAGGTTTGTGCTTAGTTTGATTCCTTGGGATGCTTTTTTCGGCGGCATGTTGTTAGGCGTGTCGGCCATTGTTTTAATGTTGGGGATTGGTCGAGTTGCTGGCATTAGTGGCATTGTCAGCCGATTATTGCCAACTGGCACCAGCAACAAAGAACGTAAAGATGCGGATACAGCAAACACCGAAAAACACTGGCGTATCGCCTTTGTTGTGGGAATGGTCGCAAGTGGTTGGCTATTAATTCCGACGGGCTACCAACTTCCGCAGTTAGAAGAGATGAATCTCGCTTTAGTGATTATTGCTGGCCTTCTGGTGGGCTTTGGTACTAAAACAGCGAACGGTTGTACTAGCGGGCATGGCATTGTCGGAATGGCGCGTTTATCTAAACGTTCTATTGTTGCGACCTGTGTATTTATGGGTGTGGCAATCGTAACCGTGTTTATCAAGAATCTGACTGGCTTGGGGGCATAATGAAAAACGCTTCATTTACTATCGTTATCGGTTTGGTGGCAGGTATTCTTTTTGGCTCTGGCATGATCATCTCAGGGATGGTTGATCCTGAGAAGGTACTCGGCTTCTTAGACATTACCGGTAACTGGGACATTAGTTTGGCATTCGTCATGGGTGGCGCGCTATTGGTCTTTGCACCGTTTTATCATCTGGTCATTAAAAAGCGCGCTAAAGCCATCAATGGCGAGCCGTTAGATAGCCGTAACAATCCGTTGATAGACAGAAAGCTGATTCTTGGATCTACAGCGTTTGGCTTAGGCTGGGGGATTGCTGGCTTTTGCCCAGGCCCTGCGGTAACCAGCCTAAGTGGCGGCAACCCGACGGTGTGGGTGTTTATGATAAGCATGCTGGTGGGAATGTGGCTGGCGGATCGTATGAACAAAACGTGTTAGTAGCAAGCTTATAGCTGATTACATTGGCTTTGACGTTATCCGTTCTGAACTGACCAAGCATAGAGGTTGACTCGCTTTCAGCACGAAAGTCAGTCAGCCTCTTTCTATATTTACTGTTTCTATTATTTTCAGTTATCTACAATCTGCTGTTATCTAAAATCTACTATTTAATAGTCGTTGAAACTGGACAGTGGTCGCTGAGTTTGTAGTCCAGAACATCTTGTGTTTCAAATACCTTCTGCTTTGCAGGAGAAGCATTTAGCGACTCACTCACCACAATATGATCAATAACAGAGCGGAACTGATGTGTGCGATAATTGTTGCGGTTAGAGCGTACCTTACAATCTGCACGGGTCTTTCGTGTCGCTAACTGCGCATCAGTATATTGTGATAACTCTTTCCACATCCAATCTCGTGAGTAAGCGAGGTTATGGTTAAAGTCGCCAAGAATGGCGTAGTCTTCGTTATTGCGCTCTCTTTGCTTTATCCACTTGTTCAGTTGCTGAGCTTGCTCTTTTAAACGAGAGCAATCGCGGTTGGACTTATACGCTCCGCTACAACCTGCCTTTAAATGCACAGACAACATGTGAATGGGTTTAAAGTTTGTTTCTACAACGATATAGCTGGCAAACCTAAGTTTACTGTTGGATGTGGTTTCAAGCGGAAAGTCAGCGTAGTCGGTGAGGGCTACTCCTTTACGAACTGCAAATCCCGTGTATTGGTTCACTTCTTTAAATTGGCGGTTGCTGTTCTTAGATAGCGCCCGGTCAGACATCAATATCTTGTATTGATCACCAGCCACACGCTGAATGGCATTTACGTTATCGACTTCTTGAAACGCAACCACGTCTGCGTCTAAGGATTGAAAATAAGTTGCGAGTTTGTCGAAATCAGCTTGATCACGTTTGTCAGAAAACTTATTCACAGCCTCGTTGGTTGATAACCATTCGATATTCCAACTGGATATGGTCAAAGGTTCAGCAAATGTCTGGCTACTGAGTAAGCAGCCTAACATTATCCAGTTTTGAAGTCGTTTCATGCCAAATATCCCTAATTTTGTCTGCCAATATTGATGAGCCGTTATCCTACAACACTTACCAAAAATTCAACTCTTTTTAGGAGTTTTTTTATTGTTACATTGTTTCTTTTCGACTTGAGAACTAGCGTAATAATATTGAATTGATCTTAGTCAGCGTTCTCTTTTTATTGATCCAAATCAATACTCAAAGTTGGTGGTTCTCGTTAAATACGCCACAATATCTAGTGTTAGTTAAACGATAAATCGCTCTATATAGTGTGTTTGTGGATAAGTCTGTGAATACCTCAAGAGTAAGGAGAAGTGGTGAAATCAATCGTAATCAAGCGTGATGGCTCAAGAGCTCCATTCAGTAGAGATCGCATCCAAGCTGCAGTGGAAGCAGCATCAGACAAAGCCGATAAGGAAATTGCTATTTATGCACTGAATGTGGCATTAGCAGTTGAGTTGAAGCTCGAAGACTACGATGAAGTTCATATCTCTGAAATTCAAACCATGGTCGAGAACGAGCTAATGCAGGGACCATACAAGTCTCTGGCTCGTGCCTACATTGAATATCGTCATGACCGCGACATCGCCCGTGAGAAGCAAAGCGCTTTAACTCGTGAGATCGAAGGTTTGATCGAAGAAAGCAACGTTGATCTAATCAATGAAAACGCAAACAAAGATGGCAAAGTAATCCCAACTCAGCGTGACCTGCTGGCGGGTATCGTGGCTAAACACTATGCAAAAACTCACATTTTGCCACGTGATATCGTACATGCTCACGAATGTGGTGATATTCACTACCACGATCTAGACTACGCACCGTTCTTCCCAATGTTTAACTGCATGCTTATCGATCTGAAAGGCATGTTAACGCATGGCTTCAAGATGGGTAACGCGGAAATCGACACACCTAAGTCTATTTCTACGGCGACAGCGGTAACCGCGCAGATCATCGCGCAAGTGGCGAGTCACATCTACGGCGGCACAACGATTAACCGCATCGATGAGGTTCTTGAACCTTACGTTATGGCGAGCTACGAGAAGCACTTATCGCTAGCGAAAGAGTGGGACATTCATAGCCCAGAAGCTTTTGCTATCTCTCGCACAGAGAAAGAGTGTTACGACGCGTTCCAATCTCTGGAGTACGAAGTAAACACGCTGCACACCGCTAATGGTCAAACACCATTCGTGACGTTTGGTTTTGGTTTAGGTGAAAGCTGGGGCTCGAAATTGATTCAGCAATCAATCTTGAAAAACCGCATTGCAGGTTTGGGTAAGAACCGTAAAACAGCCGTGTTCCCTAAACTGGTATTTGCGATCAAAGATGGTTTGAACCACCAGAAGCAAGATCCAAACTACGACATCAAGCAATTAGCGCTAGAGTGTGCGTCTAAGCGTATGTACCCAGACATTCTTAACTACGACAAAGTAGTAGAAGTGACAGGGTCATTTAAAACTCCTATGGGTTGTCGTAGCTTCTTGAATACTTACGAAGAAAATGGTGAGTTGATTCACGAAGGCCGTAACAACTTAGGTGTTGTTAGCTTGAACTTGCCACGTATTGCGATTAACGCAAAACAAGATATGGCTAAGTTCTACGAACTGCTTGATGATAAACTCAAGCTGGCTCGTCGTGCATTAGAAACTCGTATTTCTCGTCTAGAAAACGTGAAAGCACGTGTTGCTCCAATCCTATACATGGAAGGTGCATGTGGCGTTCGCTTGAAAGCAGACGACTCTATCGCTGATATCTTTAAGAACGGCCGTGCTTCTGTTTCTCTTGGTTACATTGGTATCCACGAAGCAATGACTGCGCTTTACGGTACTGACGTTCACCTGTACGACGATGGCGAAATGCGTGCTAAAGCGCTTGAGCTGGTGGAGTACATGAAGCGTGAAGTGGAATCTTGGACGAAAGAGACAGGTTACGCATTCAGCCTATACGGCACACCAAGTGAAAACCTATGTAGCCGTTTCTGCAGCATCGACACCAAAGAATTTGGTGTGATTGATGGTGTGACAGACCGTGGTTACTACACCAACAGCTTCCACTTAGATGTGCAGAAGACAGTGAACCCATACGACAAGATCGATTTCGAGATGCCTTATCCTGAAATTTCTAGCGGTGGTTTTATCTGTTACGGCGAATTCCCGAACATGCAGAAGAACATCGAAGCACTAGAAAACGTATGGGATTACAGCTACACACGTGTTCCTTACTACGGCACTAACACACCGATTGATGAGTGTTACGAATGTGGTTACAACGGTGAGTTCGACTGTACAAGTAAGGGCTTTACGTGTCCTAAATGTGGCAACCATGACTCAACCAAAGTATCGGTGACGCGCCGTGTTTGTGGTTACCTTGGTAGCCCAGATGCACGACCATTTAACTTCGGTAAGCAAGAAGAAGTTAAACGCCGCGTGAAGCATCTTTAGTAAGCTCTAAGATTATTAGCTAGCTTACTTAGAAGAGCTACGTTTCAAGAAATATGTTTGGTATCGGCGCTATGTCGATACCAATTCATTTGTTTCAACTCTCGCTACTTTTCGAGTTAAACCATTAAGCCATCACGAGTTTTCAATACTGCCTTATGAATTATCACCAATATCACCCAATCGACGTTGTAAATGGCCCTGGAACACGCTGCACTTTGTTTGTGTCGGGTTGTGTACACCAGTGTCGCGGGTGTTATAACCAATCAACGCAAAGGTTGGACTCCGGGCATTTGTTTACTCAAGAGCTGCAAGACCACATTATCGCTGATCTCAATGATCCACGAATCAAGCGTCGTGGCTTGTCGCTTTCAGGTGGTGATCCTCTTCATCCTGCAAATGTATCTGAAGTGCTTAAGCTTGTTCAGCGTGTAAAAGCAGAATGTGAAGGCAAAGACATCTGGATGTGGACGGGCTACGAGCTCGACGAACTCGACGAAAAGCAGAGGCAAGTACTTGAATATGTAGATACTTTGATTGATGGTCGTTTTGAGCAAGATAAAGCGGATCCAATGTTGGATTGGCGTGGTAGTTCAAACCAAATCATCCATCGGTTCCAGCTTTAGTGGACTAACGTAAATTTACGACATACTACACTAGTACAAATAGTTAGCCTCAGCCCTCTGCTGAGGCTTTTTTTTATTTTATGACGTAGTTAAATTTGTAAATTGATGGAATATTGAACTATCTGGAGTAGGGATTGCTAGGATGTACTGGATTCAACTAGAGTTATCTCCTAAAAATCAAAACTTTGATGAATTTCTGTTTCTTAAATTGTAAATAAAATGATAACTTGGAGGTCATTACTTGAATTTCAAAGGGTTGTGACTTTCATGTTTTCACATCTACCAAAACCAACTTTAGATCCAATTCTATCTCTTTCTGTTGCTTACCGCGGCGATACTCGTACTGATAAAGTCGACTTAGGCATTGGCGTTTACAAAAACGATCAAGGCGAAACTCCGATCATGAAAGCCGTTTCTATGGCTCAAGATATCGTTGTTGAAACGCAGAAAACCAAAGCTTACGTTGGCCTAGCAGGCTGTGAAGAGTTCAACCAGAGCATGGTTGATCTGCTGCTTAAAGGGACTTCTGCAATGGATCGCGTTGCTGCGATTCAAACACCGGGTGCAAGTGGTGCACTTCGCATGTTGGGTGACTTAATGAAAGTTTCTCAACCAGACACCACGGTTTGGATTTCAAACCCAAGCTACGTTAACCACAAACCGGTGATGGAAGCGGCAGGCTTAAAAGTTCGATATTACAATTACTTCAGTCCTGAAACGAAGCAAGTTGATACTGCAAGAATGTTGGATGACCTTTCAAAAGCGGGTCCATCAGATGTGGTACTACTGCACGGTTGCTGTCATAACCCAACGGGTGCGGATATCGACTTTGAGGCGTGGCAGGAAATTACCAAACTATCGCAGAAAAATGGCTTCTTGCCGTTCGTTGATATTGCTTACCAAGGCTTTGGTGATGGCTTAGAAGAAGACGCAAAAGGTCTTCAACACATGGCTAACAACGTCGAAGAGATGTTGATTACGACATCTTGCTCGAAGAACTTCGGTTTATACCGTGAAAGAACGGGTGCCGCTATCGTGATTGGCAAAAACAACGAACACGTTGGCAATGCTAAAGGTAAGCTTCTAACGCTTGCTCGTTCAACTTACACAATGCCGCCAGATCATGGTGCAGCTTTGGTTAAAACAATTCTTCAGAATCAAGAGCTAACCTCGATTTGGAAGCAAGAATTGAGTGAAATGCAGCAACGTTTGTTAAATCTGCGCCAAAGTTTATGTGATGAATTGCGAAATACTTATAACACGTCACAATTTGACTTCATTGAAAGCCATAAAGGCATGTTTAGTGTACTAGGCTTTAAAGAAACTCAAATGAATCAATTACGTGAAGAATATGGAGTCTATGGTGTTGGTGATGGACGCATCAATATCGCAGGCCTTTCCGAATCTCATATTCCTTATGTAGCAAAAGCGATAGCAAACGTTTCAAAATAGAAGGTGACTGAATGTATAATTGGAAAGCGATTGTAGTTTTAATGCTAAGTGGTGGCCTGTTTGCTTGTTCGGCTACAACTCAAGCTCCTGTTGAGCCAGAGCAAAAGCCTCAAATCGAACAACCTGTTGTGGATGACTCTTCAAAAACTGACGCAACAGAAGGCGAGAAAGTAACGGAACCTACTGAGAAGCCTGAAGAAGTAAAACCAACTGAGCCGGAAGTAAAACCTGCACCTGTTGAAAAACCAGTAGAGAAGGTTAGAAAAACAAGTGACGGCAAACTGATTCTTGGTGAAGAAGAGTGGGTGTTTGTTCCTGGTTTAAAAGAAGCGTTTAAAGCACGTGTCGATACCGGTGCAACAACCTCTTCAATCAGTGCAGTTGATATTGTTGATTTTGAACGTGACGGCAAAGACTGGGTTAAGTTCAAGATTGAACACGACGGAATTACAACTGAAGAGATCAGCTTACCAGTAGAACGCTGGGTTAAGATCAAGCAATCAAGCGCAGAAGGCACACAACGACGCGCTGTGGTTGTAGCTTCGATTCAAATTGGCGATCTAAAAGACAAAACTGAATTTACGCTAGCCGACCGAACGCATCTTTCTTTCCCACTTCTGTTGGGTAGAAGCTTCTTTAGAGATGTTGCGGTTGTCGACGTGAGCAAAAAATACGTTCAGAAGAAAATTACTAAATAACAAGTTCTGCTCGTCATCAAAGCTTTTCGTTTTGAAGAGCTATAGTTTCAAAGGTGACGAGCTTAAAAGACTTTTAGTGTTGATAAATGAAATCCCTACCAGTTCTGCTGGTGGGGATTTTTTTATTTACACCCCATAACGTATGAAAAGCATCTAAATGGTCTATGTTTACTATTCGTTTACTGTTTAGCCTCGACAACGTGATCGAGATCTCTATATAATCCGCGCTTCGATTTTTGTTTAATCCATACTTTCGTACTTCTTATTTAGGTTCTTGAAATAGCCTAATAATTATCTGTCAGTACACGCTTAGGAATTAGTTCTTTGATATCTACCGCGAACATCACAATGCAATTTGGCGCAGAGCCGCTGTTTGAAAACATCTCTGCTAAATTTGGTAACGGCAACCGTTATGGTTTGATCGGCGCCAATGGTTGCGGCAAATCAACGTTCATGAAAATCCTAAGTGGCGCATTAACGCCAAGCTCGGGCAACGTTTCTATCACTCCGGGAGAGAAACTGGGTGTGCTAAGCCAAGATCAGTTCGCTTTCGAACAGTACAGCGTTATCGACGTTGTGATCATGGGCGACAGAAAACTGTGGGAAGTAAAACAAGAACGTGACCGCATTTACTCTTTGCCAGAAATGAGCGAAGACGACGGCATGAAAGTCGCAGAACTTGAAAGCGAATTCGCGGAAATGGATGGCTACACAGCAGAAAGCCGTGCTGGCGATATCCTAATCCAAGCGGGTATTGAAGAAGAGTTCCATTTCGGCTTGATGCAGCAAGTTGCTCCAGGTTGGAAACTGCGTGTGCTATTGGCACAAGCTCTGTTTGCAAACCCAGATATCTTGCTTCTTGATGAACCGACCAACAACTTGGACATTCACACGATCAACTGGCTTGCTGAAGAGCTAAACCAGCGTAAATGTACAATGATCATCATTTCGCACGATAGACACTTCCTGAACTCTGTGTGTACGCACATGGCAGATATCGACTACGGTGAGCTACGTGTTTACCCTGGTAACTACGAGTACTTCCTAGAAGCATCAGGCTTGATTCGTGAGCAACTTCTAGCAAGTAATGCTAAGAAAGCGGCTGAAATCAGTGAGCTTCAAGATTTCGTAAACCGTTTTGGTGCTAACGCATCTAAAGCAAAACAAGCAAGCTCTCGCGCTAAGAAAATGGACAAAATCACGCTTGATGAAGTGAAATCATCGAGCCGTATGAGCCCATCTATTGATTTTGGTGAAGGTAAGAAACTGCACCGTCAAGCGCTTGAACTTCAAGACCTTGGTCACGGCTTCGATGGCGAAACATTGTTTGCTGGTGGTAACTTGTTGCTTGAAGCGGGTACTCGTCTTGCGGTTATCGGTGAGAACGGTGTGGGTAAAACCACGCTGCTACGCTGTCTAGTTCAAGAGCTAGAGCAAAACGAAGGTATCGTTAAATGGTCTGAAAACGCCTCGGTAGGTTACTGCCCACAAGATAGCACTAAGGATTTTGATAACGACCTGAGCATCTTCGATTGGATCTCACAATGGCGTACAGCGAAGCACGATGACCTTATGGTACGTGGCATTCTAGGTCGTCTATTGTTCACTGCTGACGATGCGAACAAAAAAGCGCGTAACTGTTCTGGTGGTGAGAAGAACCGTCTGTTATTCGGCAAGCTAATGATGCAAGACATCAACGTGCTTGTAATGGACGAACCAACGAACCACATGGACATGGAAGCAATCCAAGCCCTGAACGATGCGTTGAAGGTTTACACGGGCACGCTTATCTTCGTAAGTCATGACCGTGAGTTTGTTTCTTCATTAGCAACACACATCATTGATGTAAAAGATCAACAGCTAGTGAGCTTCCAAGGTACTTATGAAGAGTACTTAGATCACCAGAAAAAGATGCTGATGGTTAGCTTATAAAGCAAGTCGCTGGCTCAGGTCGTGAACGACTAAAAGCCAGCGAAACTAACAAACAAAAAAGCCCCGAACATTAATATGTTCGGGGCTTTTCTATGGTAAACGCCCCATGAACCTA
>NZ_JBFRPK010000109.1:0-1900 GCF_041471965.1 Vibrio sp. 10N.261.51.A3 | reverse complement strand
GGTGTTCATGACACGCTTACGATTGAGACACCTACTCAGCACACCAATAGACCAAGTTAATCTAATCCGTACTTTGGTCTCTTATACGGAACCTTTTTGTAGTTTGACCCCGAAACCATATGTCGATTCACACTGAGGGTTGATACTTGTTGAGTTTTATAATCAATGGCAGCAACATCGATGGAATGCACAGATGAAAAAGTCCATCTATAAAGCGCTAGACAAACATGAGAGGTACCGAGGAAATATGAGCTGTTTTGAGTTTTGTAATTGCTCCTGTTGCGATATAGATGACAATTTCGATCGTATTTTGTCCACAGAGACCAATTTTGGCTTCAGTTTGTCTCAAATATCCAAATCTAATATTGGGTGGTTTACAGACGAAACAATCGCAGAGCATCAACTTAAGCTCTGGAACATTCGGCAACAATCAGGTATCTATATGCTTTGGCATAAAAGGACTACTGTGCCCAAGATGATCGTTTTCACATGACATGCCTATATGTTGGCAAAGGGGGCATCAGCCCTCGATTGCGGTCTCATTGGAAAAAGAAAGATTTCAGCGATGAAGCTCTTATTTACTTCTCCTATTTTCCTTGCAGTAATCGCCAAGCGAAATACATCGAACAGTTGTTCTTAGATCTTTACGATTTTCCATTAAACAAGGTAGAGAACGATGGTGTCCTGAGCCTATGCCAACACTGGAAACAGTGGGATGTTGACTAATTTATCTAACAAATAAGGAGTTTAAGGCGGATTCATAACGCTTGGCGGTTTAGGTTCAAGTCAGCTTAAGTGTCAAAGGTACAATGGTTTAGGTTTGGTGGTGGGCGTTGTTCACCACTTAACGCGGCTACATGGATTCCCCCGGTTGTCAAACATCCGCTAAACTTATGTTGATGGGTTTTGGACTGCCGCTCTACATTCGGCCTACTTATCGACGATTCGCATACGTCGTGGCCCTGATGACTTTACGCGACTGCGGTGCCTTATTCGTTAGATGACATCTAGTGTGTCCGCCGCACTAACAGGCTCTCCGCAAGTGGTCTTAACCTATCTCCATCATTAGCGTCTGCAATGACCCGGTGGGTTTAACCCTTTATGCTGCTTCGGTTTTTACTTAAGCAGCATAGTTTTCATATTCTGTTTGATTGTGTAAAAGTGACCATATAATTCGTGCGTTCTTCGCGGCCAGTGCCACTATTGCTCGGTTCATTCCTCTTCGTTCTAGAACGCCTCGACACCACTGACTTAACTTATCTTGCTTGTCGCCGTGTTTGGTTATCCGACCTAACCGAGGTTTTCCTCCTGTGGAATATTGCTTTGGTACGAGTCCTAGCCAAGCAGAGAAATCACGGCTTTTATCAAATTGAGAACCATTGCCTATCGAAGCAAGTATCGCAGTAGCGGTTTGCGACCCAATACCTCGAACTTTCATCACTCGTTGAACATTAGCGCTGACCTTAGCAAAAGAGTCGAAGACTTGTTCAGTATCGGCGATACGTTGATTCAATTCACCAAGGTGGTGATAAGCATCGGCAATCACCGTTCTAGCGAGATGTGGCAGTTCATTTTCTGCATCTTCGAGCATTAAGGGAATCTGTTTCATCAATGAAGAGCGACCAACGGGAATGATCAACCCGAACTCAGAAAGTAGGGCGCGCATGCGATTCATAAGCGCGGTGCGTTCACGAACCCAATGTTCTCTCATTCTATGTACCGATAGGATGGCTTGTTGCTCTGGTGATTTTACGGGCACAAAGCGAGTGGATGGTCGCTGAACAGCTTCGCAGATAGCAACAGCATCATTAAGGTCGTTCTTTCCCTTGGTTCGATAAGGAATTACGTATTTAACGGCCATAATACGGGTGTCGTGACCCAGTTTATTGAGTGTTCTTGC
>NZ_JBFRPK010000108.1:0-17694 GCF_041471965.1 Vibrio sp. 10N.261.51.A3 | reverse complement strand
ATCAACACCCAACGTTGTGGCTGCCGAGTGGCATACCCAAACAATGGGTGGTCGATTGCAGACAAGTAGGATACGGTCAGGCTGCACTCAACTATTTGGCGCGCTATCTCTATCGCGGTGTGCTGCCTGATGAAGACATCATCAGTATCACAGATGATACTGTCACCTTCCGCTATAAAGAGAGTCAGACCAATGCATGGCGAACGCGCACCTTGCCCATTCTGAAGTTTTTGCTGCTCATTTTGCAACACGTGCTGCCCAAAGGGTTGCAGAGAGTACGAGACTACGGATTTTTACGTGGTCAAGCTCACGCCTTAAGAGCCCGCATTCAACTGCTGTTATTGAACTTGGTCTATATGATGCCGCCGCTAACGGCACCGATAAGGAGCAAAGCGATAAGAATCTGCCCTTGCTGTGAGCATGAGATGGCGTGTGTTGGAGTGAGCCGACCCATGTAGCCGAAAGGCATTTGATAATAAGGAGAATGGCATTGACGAAATCAAAGGAGATGTGACGACGAAAGAAACGAAAAATAGCTAACTGGTTGATAAGATTGCTATCGCAACCTTATCTTAGCTTCGCTCGCTTTGATAAAAGCCTCAAAGCGATGTGCCCTTCAAGTTCAATCGTACAATTTACTTAACAAAGTGGCTTCGGGCTTGTTCAACACTCGGGATTTAGTGTTGGCTGCGCAACACCTTAATCCTTATTTGTTATGTGTATTGGATGCCTGCGATCTCTTTAATAAACTTGTTCAGCTTGCTTTGTAGCTTTTTGTACTCATATAGCAGGTTATCAAATGCCTCAAAGGGTATGATTATATTGTGCTCAGCATGTTTGGATATCTCGTCATCAGCAGCCTTGAGTTCTTCTATAGCAACTATCAGTTCTTCTTTCATCAAAGGCTTGTACACGTTTAATACATCAAAGCTTTTCTTTGCAAAACTTTCATATACTTGAGGATTATATTCATATTTTATATCCATTTCTTCCTCAATACCCTGCATCTTCGCAAAGTGATAATCTGCGGCTTGGTCTAACTCCTCAATGACTTGAGCAAGAACACTGGAAAGTTCTAAAAGTATGTCTTTATTCACCTCCCAAACTCTTTGTTGCCTTAGCTTTCTCTGAGAGTCCATATGCAACACCGTTGCAACACAAGTGGCGATTGCAATTACGATATTAGTCCATATGCCAATATCAAGCTTGCCGTTAAAAATAATAATCAGCGAAAAGCTTAGCATTGTAAAAAACATACCAAGAATAAAACCCATTGAAAGTTTAAACATCTGACTCCTTAAATACACATAGCCCTGTTAAGGTGTGAGCAACGCAATGCCAAAGCCGCCGCATACCACCTTAAACACAAAACGCAACGCATAGCAAAAATGCCAAGCGTTGCGAATCACTCTTAAACAGATTGTTAACTGTACTATTTGTTGGTTTTAGGTGGAGCCTCGTCTTTAAATGTGCGAGCAACTGGCTGCGCAGGGGCTTGAGGCGGCGGTGGTGTTGATGGCTTTTGTTCTGGCATATTACCCTCACATTCTTTTTGGTGGCTGACCA
Organism: Vibrio sp. 10N.261.51.A3; assembly: GCF_041471965.1. NCBI lineage: Bacteria > Pseudomonadati > Pseudomonadota > Gammaproteobacteria > Vibrionales > Vibrionaceae > Vibrio > Vibrio sp. 10N.261.51.A3. Next base: position 16,128 of record NZ_JBFRPK010000108.1, on the reverse strand, counting down.
TTTTCAATAATCTTTCTTGGTCCAGGAGCACTTGGTGCGCTTGGAGGTGGTGGTGGAGCGCTAGGTTTTGGTTTGTTTGGCATAACTTTTGAGCCTCCAATATTTCACTGTAGCCAGAGCTAGCATTTACAATTTCACCGTTAATGCTCTCAAGCTTTTCAACTAGTGATTGATTATATATTAGTGTTTCTTTTCTAGGAGAGGAAGCATCAAGATCAAACGCTACGAAAAGGACACTTGCTGACAAAAATGGTATTGCTGCAAGCAATAGCCACATAACCGAATTGTGAACGTGAGTAAACCTTACCTCATTCGCATATGTATTGTGAGTAGCACAGTCGCGGACTTGTTCTAATAGAAACTTGGATAATACAGCTTCTACATTGACCTCCGGCTGTTTGTTTTCCGGGTAATCTTTATTGTATTGAAGTATCGATTCTGCATGGTTTTCTACTTCTACTCGATATCGATCTGTCTCAGCAGGGTCAGGAACACCTTTATATTCTGTTCCCCAAAATGCTTTTATTAAATAGAACACTCCTCTAGAAGATATAGTTACGCTCAGTATAGCTAAAGCAGCAAACACTAGCGCTAATTCCTTATTAGATGAGAAATCTAGCATTCTTAGCATGTAGCTTACTATCGAGAAACCTGTAAAGATCAACGCAAAATTGATTTGCACCCTTGTATACAAAGTGTCTCTATTTTGCATTTCATGAAAATACAGCTTCTCATAAAACTCGAATAGTTTTTCTTGTTTCACTGAACCTCCAGTACAGTTAACAGCTATATTAGACAGAATAATTCTATATTTTGTCCCTGAAACAATTCTGTCTAGTTTCCAAGACACACTACACTTAGTCTAATAACTCATTTAATAACATTATCTTACCTACTTATCTTCGTATCAAACATGACGAAAAGCAGAAATTTTCCATATAGTTTCTGCAAAATGCAGAAAACTCCCCAATATGTGAGTAAACCGCAGTTCAGGCTATGAAGGTTGTATCTTGGAAGTTGTATTCTCAAACAAAAAAAGCGCCGACATGATTGTCGGCGTTTTTGCTATAGGTATGATGAGCGGGAGGTAGTAACTACTTCGCCATGGTGCTCAAAAACTCGGCTTCGAACTCTTCATCGGCTTCTCGGGTTAGGCATTCCACCAGCCAGTCGATGCTTTGGTGGTCTAGCTTACTGTTGACCACAAAGGCTTGCTTTACGCCAGACTGACCCAGCTTGGCAGAGCCGTAGTTCTTGAATGATTTATTGCCATGATAATGGAGTGATTTGATCGCCTCCGCGTTAGGTTCTGGTAATGCATCGAGGGTATTAGCAAGCTGAATCACCAACTCCATTGGGTTCTTAGAGGAAGATATTCGATACAGAAAACCGCCCTCCACTCTTTGGCGAACCCAGTAATCAAAGCCACTGCAGTCCATCACTTTGTCGCTGACCAGTGCGGCTTCACTACGATAACCACACGGCTCTACGACAACAGGTGTGTGTTTGAATTCTGGCTGGCCTGATGCAGCATCGGTATGAGGCAAGATCAAGTCACATGGTTTACTGTCTTTGGCGGTCGGTGCGTTCCAGTGAATCGGCATGAAGACTTGTTCACGGCGCATCTCTTTGGTCACCACTAAGCGCGCTTGGCACTCCCCTTGTGCGCTGCGCACTTTCACCACAGGGTTAATAGTCGCGTGGTTGAAAGCATCTAGCCCAAACTCATCCAAGTTCAGTTCTGAAACGGTATCTGGGTGCATCGCAACAAAAGGCTCAGGGGTATGCTCACCTAAACCTGCCGCCAAGCCTGTGCGGCTCATGGTGTGCCATTGGTCTCGGATTCGGCCTGTGTTCATGATAAGTGGGAATTCAAGGCTGGTATCGGCAATCGGTTTGTCGTGCTCAACTGCAATAAACTGCGCTTTGCCTGATTCGGTAAAGAACTCACCATTGGTGAACATGCGCTGTTCGATGATCTCAGGTTGATACTCAAGTACTGGCCATTGCTGTGGAGTGAGTTCGCCATAGCCTTTTTCATCCAGTTGCGTGAGTCCAATTAAGCACAAGTCACGCGCTTTACCTGTTTCATTGCCGAGCGCTGTCATCTCGCAATACTCTTTGAAGATCTCACCTTCATGGCGGAACTCGAATTGCTCTTTGAATCCCATTTTTTGTGCGACTTCTTTTAGAATCCACCAATCGGGTTTGGCTTCCCCTGGGCTTGGTAACACTCGGCGTTGGCGTGAGATTCGGCGTTCAGAGTTGGTCACGGTGCCCGACTTCTCGCTCCACCCTTGCGCAGGTAACACCACATCAGCCAAGCGAGTGGTTTCAGTATCGGCAATACAATCCGACACTACCACAAATGGGCACTTCTCTAATGCCGCTTTGATCTTTTCGCTATCAGGCAGGCTCACGACTGGGTTAGTTGCCATGATCCACACCGCTTTGATTTTTCCTTCATTCATGGCATCAAACAGGTCAATCGCTTTTAAACCCGCATGTGTGGCTAAGCTGTCGGTTTGCCAGAACTCGCTCACCGTTTGGTGTGATTGCGGATCACCAAATTCAAAGTGCGCCGCTAAGGTATTAGCTAAACCGCCCACCTCACGCCCACCCATCGCGTTCGGTTGGCCCGTTACAGAGAATGGCCCCATGCCCGGCTTGCCAATTTTCCCGGTGGCTAAATGGCAGTTAATAATGGCGTTTACCTTATCGCACCCTTGTGTCGATTGGTTCACGCCTTGGGAGTAAATGGTCAGCACCTTCTCGTTCGATGCAAACAAACTGTAGAACTGTGTTAGCTGCTGCTCTGTTAACCCTGTGAGCTCAGGAACGCTTTTGTCGCCCCAGCCCGACTCTGTATAACGATATTGAGTCGCAGATCGAATCGATTCAGTAAAGCCTTGAGTGTGGTTTTCTATGTAGTCTGTATCTAGCTTGTCGTTATCATCGAGGTAACCCAATAAACCATTGAACAACGCGACGTCTGAGCCTGATTCCAATGCCAAGTGTATATCAGCAATTTCACAGGTGTCGGTATAACGCGGGTCGATGACGATGACTTTCAATGCGGGGTTGGCTTGTTTCGCGGCTCTTAATCTTTGGAAAAGTACCGGGTGACACCATGCTAGGTTAGAGCCTGTAATCACGACTAGATCGGCTTGCTCGAGATCTTCATAGCACACCGGCACTGTGTCTGCGCCAAATGCTCGCTTATGCCCGACCACGGTTGAAGCCATACATAGCCTAGAATTACTGTCAATGTTGCCACTGCCGATGAAGCCTTTCATCAGTTTATTGGCAACGTAATAGTCTTCGGTAAGCAGCTGACCAGACACATAGAACGCAACCGAATCGGCCCCAAATTCTTCGATGGTTTGATTAAATTTGTCTGCGACCAACTGAGTGGCACTGTTCCAATCTAGCTCTTGTTTTTGCTCATTCTGAATATGAGCAGGCTGTGTAAGACGACCTAAAGGCGTGACGGTGTCGCCGAGCGCTATCCCTTTAGTGCATAGCTTTCCATAGTTTGATGGATGATCTTTATCACCACGCACTTCTAGTTTTCCTAACGATGTCGGTCTCGCTTCTATTCCACACCCTACACCACAATAAGCACAGGTCGATTTTATCCAGCCGCTGTTTGAATCGGTCATCCGTTTCTCACTCAATTATCCATAATTGTAATAACTAAAAATAAGCAAATAACACGCCACTTAATAGCAGCTGATGAATAGCAAATAATTTCATCTAAAAACAACAACTTAATAAAAACACAAATATCAGCAATGAACCAATTAGAACTTAACCAAGATAGAAACTTAATTTTTGCACCATCTTGCTGAAAGTTGCACCACAAACGCTCATTTATATAAATCTAACAAAAATTTTACATACCACTTTAGGGGTAATTGCGTGCTACCTCTATTTTTTAAACCACTGAAAATTATAAGTTAATTCTTATTTAAATGAACGAACCGTAATCTGGCATCCTCCTTGCTCCACTAAAAACCAAGACTTAGAAAAAACATTTTTGTTTTTCTTGATGATTATGAATTGAGTGGAATCTCAACCCGGTATTCATCTGCTAACGACTAGAAATTAGATGCTAGTGATGGTGACGCCGAGAATAAGGAATGGATTATGAGCAAGAAGAAAATCGTCGTTGTTGGTAACGGCATGGTTGGACACAAATTTATCGACAACATCCTGCAATCAGAGAGTGATGAGTTTGATGTGATTACTTTTAGTGAAGAGCCAAGGCTGGCCTACGACCGTGTTCAGCTAACGGCTTACTTTAATGGTAAAAGCGCTGATGACCTGTCATTGACCAGTGAAGAGTATTACCAAAGCAACGGCGTGAACTACTTGTTGAACCAGAAGGTTGCCAAGCTAGACACTGCCAATCAACAAGTCATCACTGAAAGTGGTCACGTTGAAAGTTACGACAAGCTAATCTTGGCGACGGGCTCTTTCCCTTTTGTTCCCCCTATTCCCGGTAACGATCAAGAACACTGTCACGTTTATCGGACTATTGAAGACTTAGACGCAATTGAACTATCAAGCAAAGGTAGCAAATCTGGCGTGGTGATTGGTGGTGGTCTGCTTGGCTTAGAGGCCGCAAACGCAGTCAAAAACCTTGGCTTAGAAACCCATGTGGTTGAATTTGCGCCTCGCCTGATGGCGGTTCAATTAGATGATGGTGGCGGTGCCCTACTGCGCAGAAAAATTGAAGACCTTGGTGTGCAAGTTCATACCGAGAAAGCGACCTCTGAAATAGTCGATGGCGAAAATGCTCGCTACCGCATGAACTTCGCCGATGGCACCCATTTAGAAACCGATATGATCGTATTCTCTGCGGGTATTCGCCCTCAAGATGAGTTAGCAAGAAGCTCTGATGTCGAAATTGGCGAGCGCGGCGGTATTGTCATCAACAACCACTGCCAAACCAATATCGAAAACGTCTACGCCATTGGTGAATGTGCCCTTTGGGATAACAAGATCTTCGGCTTAGTGGCGCCCGGTTATTCGATGGCGAAAGTCGCGGCTTCGCATATTGTCTCTGACGGTACTGACGACGCTGCGTTCACTGGCGCCGACATGAGCACCAAGCTCAAACTGCTTGGCGTCGATGTTGCCAGTATTGGTGAAGTGCACGGCAAGACAGAAGGTGCTCAATCGTATACCTACAACGATGAAATAGAACAAGTTTATAAGCGCCTGATCATCTCGGCTGACGGCACAAAGATTGTTGGTGCTGTGTTAGTGGGTGATGCAGAAGCCTACGGTTCGCTACTGCAAATCAAGCAAAATGATATGCCCCTTCCTGAAAACCCATCAGTGCTAATTTTACCTAACGTGGCCGATGATTCTGGCTCTGCAATGGGTGTTGAAGCTCTGCCTGATAGCGCTGTGATCTGTTCATGTTTTGATGTGACCAAAGGCGATATTAAAGAGGCCGTTTCAGCTGGCTGCACCACGATGGCTGCATTGAAAGAAACCACGAATGCTTCAACAGGTTGTGGCGGTTGTTCTGCCCTTGCGAAACAGGTTCTCGATAGCGAGCTAAGTAACCTAGGTGTGGAAGTCTCTAACGATATCTGTGAGCACTTTGCTTATTCTCGCCAAGAGCTTACCGACATCATTCGCGTCAACAAAATCAAGACCTTCGACGAGCTGTTAGATTCTCACGGCAACGGATTGGGCTGTACTGTGTGTAAACCGGCTGTCGGTTCGATTCTGGCTTCGTACTGGAACGATTACATCCTTGAAGATCAACATATCGAGCTGCAAGACACCAATGACATCTACCTTGGCAACATGCAAAAAGACGGCACTTACTCGGTAGTTCCGCGTATTGCTGGCGGTGAAATCACTCCAGATAAATTGATTGTTTTAGGCGAAGTCGCTAAAGAGTTCGACCTGTACACCAAAATCACGGGCGGTCAGCGTGTCGACTTGTTTGGCGCACAGCTTAACGAACTGCCTATCATCTGGAAAAAGCTGATTGATGCAGGTTTTGAAACGGGCCACGCCTACGGTAAATCGGTTCGTACCGTGAAATCTTGTGTCGGTAGCACTTGGTGTCGATACGGTGTCGACGATAGTGTTGGCTTAGCGATTCGACTTGAGAACCGCTACAAAGGCCTGCGTTCACCACACAAGATCAAGTTTGCGGTTTCAGGCTGTACTCGTGAATGTGCAGAAGCCCAATCGAAAGACATTGGTGTTATCGCCACCGACAAAGGTTGGAACCTCTACATCTGTGGTAACGGCGGTATGCGTCCTCGTCATGCAGACCTATTCGCCACTGATTTAGACGAAGCCACACTCCTTAAATACATCGACCGCGTTTTGATGTTCTACACACGTACCGCAGACCGCTTACAGCGTACATCGGTATGGATGGAGAACCTCGAAGGCGGCATTGAATACCTCAAGCAAGTCGTGATTGAAGACAAGCTCAACGTAGCTGAAGAACTCGAAGCGGACATCGCACTCAACATCGAGAAGTACCAGTGTGAATGGAAAACCACCATTGAAAACCCTGAGAAGATGAAGCGCTTCCAGCACTACATCAACAGTGAAGAAATGGACACTAGCCTCTCTTTCATCAAAGAGCGAGAGCAGCGTTTTCCTAAGCCGAGCTTGAGTGATGCTTCGAATTCAAAACGCGATGAAAAGCTCGCTAAAGCAGACCAAATCGAAGTGACTGAGGTTTCATAAATTTCATCAGGTTCATCAATAAAAAAATAAAAACTCAATTTTAGACTAGGAGAAAATCATGGAAAATTGGACAACCGTATGCAGCACCAGCGATCTAACCCCAAACGGGGGAATTTGCGCCAAAGTAGACGATAACCAAGTGGCTATTTTTTACTGCAAGCGCAGCGACACGCTTTATGGGCTCTCTAATTACGACCCTATCGGCAAGGCGAATGTGATGTCACGTGGTATAATTGGTTCATTAAGTGGAGAACCTTACGTGGCCTCACCCTTATACAAGCAGCATTACCACTTAGAAACTGGCGAATGTCTTGAACAGCCTGAGCTCAAGCTCGTGAAATTTGAAGTTCGCAAGCAAGGAGAACAAGTTCAAGTTCTCGCACCACTTGCTATCGCCAGTTAACTAAACCGCCGACACCATCATGCAAACGCTTATTAGCGTGCGCAATTTCGGCACAGGGTTTATGCACATTAAAAGCGTTCTAAGTTCGGAAGTAACGCAGGTGCACAAACCGGGTAATTTTCCAGATTTAAAGGATTTAAACCATGGATAACACTAAATTTTCGCTGCTTTCATTTACGGGTAAGATGAAGGTCTTACACCTAAGCTGGATGGCCTTTTTCATTACCTTTGTTGTGTGGTTCAACTTTGCCCCACTACTGCAAATGGTAAAAACTACGCTTGGTCTTTCTACTGAAGAGATCAAAACACTGCTTATTCTCAACGTTGCATTGACCATTCCGGCGCGTGTCGCCATTGGTATGTTAACCGACCGATACGGCCCAAGATTGGTCTACTCTTCGCTACTCGCGGTCTGTTCAATCCCTTGTTTTATGTTTGCTATGGCAGACTCTTTTATTCAAGCGGCGATTGCTCGTTTCCTATTAGGCTTCATCGGTGCAGGCTTCGTTGTCGGTATTCGTCTAGTGTCTGAGTGGTTCCCACACAATGAACTGGGTACGGCAGAAGGTATTTACGGCGGCTGGGGTAACTTCGGTTCAGCAGCGGCAGCATTCACGCTTCCAACTCTGGCTTTAGCGTTTGGTGGTGAAGACGGCTGGCGTTATGCGGTCGGTATTACTGGCGTAATGAGTTTAGCGTTCTCGTTTGTGTTCTACAAAAACGTAACGGATACACCAAAAGGTTCTACTTACTTCAAACCGGCTCAAGTAACGGCAATGGAAGTGACATCAAAGGGTGACTTTTTCTTCCTACTTATTATGAAGATCCCGATGTATGCCGCACTAGCGCTACTGACATGGAAGCTATCACCAAGCAACATCAACATGCTGTCTGACATGGCGGTTTACTCTGTGTATGCAGGTTTGGCTGCGCTTTACGTGTACGAAGTGTCGCAAGTTTGGAAAGTAAACAAGAACGTATTTAAAGAAGAAGTACCAGAGATTCACCAATACAAGTTCAAGCAAGTTGCGGTACTTAACGTATTGTACTTCGCGACATTTGGTTCTGAACTGGCTGTTGTTTCTATGCTGCCACTGTTCTTCTCTGATACCTTTGAGTTAACACCGGTTCTTGCCGGTATGGTTGCATCGGCTTATGCCTTTATGAACCTAATGTCTCGCCCAGGTGGTGGTTGGATTTCAGACAAATTCGGTCGTAAACCAACACTGCTTATTCTAACGATTGGTCTTGCTGTGGGTTACTTCGCAATGGGTCAAGTCGACAGCACATGGCCTGTATGGCTAGCGGTTGTCGCAGCGATGGCGTGTTCTTTCTTCGTGCAAGCGGGTGAAGGTGCAGTATTCGCAACAGTTCCTCTAATCAAGCGTCGTATGACAGGTCAGATTGCTGGTATGACAGGTGCTTACGGTAACGTGGGTGCGGTGGTTTACCTAACTGTGTTGTCATTCGTGAGCTACCAAACCTTCTTCTTAGTGATTGCTGCAACAGCGGTACTTGGCTTTGTAACTCTGCTGTTCATGGAAGAGCCTAACGGTCAAATCGCCGAAGTAAACGACGACGGCAGTGTCACGCTAATTAATGTTTCAAATTAGTCTCTGTACTAAGAAGCATTGATATTATTGAATCGGGAGAGGCACCTTAGCGGATACATCAACGCTAGGTGCTTCGTTCAAAGGCTCTAAGTTCACTAGGGCTTTTGTTCTTCCTAGGATGTTCTGTCAAGGAAGCGGGAAGAAGAGCAGTTAAGAAGAAGACCAGTTATGACAATTTCATTCAGCCAAGGGCAAGTCATCGCGCCAGAATCCAACAACCAGTTAACGCTTAAGTTTGGTGGTTATTCGAATCAAGGCGTACGTGATGAAAACCAAGACGCCATCATTGTAAAACACCCCAAAACTCGCGCAGAGCAAGAGTTGAAAGGCAGTGTTGCTTGCATAGCAGACGGCGCAAGTTGCAGTGAACATGGCCAGAAAGCCAGTCACACCAGCGTGATGCAGTTTATCGACGACTATTACGCTACTCCCCAAAGCTGGAGCATTCAACGTTCGGCGCAAAAGGTCTTAACGTCCCTCAATTCTTGGCTCTTCAACACGTCTGTTTCTACTATCCATCCCGCACAACAAGTGAACCACAATGCCCTCGTTTCGACGTTCAGCAGCGTGATATTAAAATCGAACACCGCACATATCTTCCACGTTGGCGACAGTCGCATTTACTTACTCAGAGATGGAGAATTACGCCAACTGACCCGCGACCACACCCGTAAAAATATGGGGCAGAAGCATTACTTAACACGCGCCTTAGGCATGGACAACCAACTCAACGTTGACTATCAAACCCTGCCTATCAAGAAAAACGACTGCTTTATCCTGACATCGGATGGCGTGCACGAGTTTGTCTCTCCCAACACTTTCAAGGAACACATCGACAAACCCGGAGCGGATTTCGAATACGCAGCGCAAACCATTTGTAACACCGCTTTAAGCCACAATAGCTCAGACAATGTCAGTTGCTTGATTGTGCAAGTCAGCCATCTGCCTAAGCCTTCGCTGATTGAGTTCCATGAAAAGCTGGCTAAACGTGCCATCCCACCCGCTTTAAAGCTCGGGCAAAGTATCGACAACTTCATGGTGCTTGAGGTGTTGTATGCAGGATCTAGAAGCCATGTGTATCGTGTGATGCAGAAAGAGACACAGACCGAGTTCGTGCTGAAAGTCCCTTCCGTTCAATATCACGATAGCCCATCACAACTCAGAGCTTTCTTTAATGAACAATGGGCGGGGATCTTGTTAAAAAACAAGAGAGTCATGAAAGTCTACCCGACGCCAGAGAACTCGCAATTTTTATATCAAATCTGCGAATGGGTAGAAGGTATCACGCTAAGACAATGGATGTACGACAATCCAAAGCCGTCACTCAATGAAGTGCGCGACATACTAGAAAAAATCACACAAGGCATTCGAGTATTACAACGTGCAGACATGGTGCACCGAGACTTAAAACCGGAAAACATCATGATTCAACGTGATGGTGAGGTAAAAATCATCGACCTTGGTGCGGTGTTAGTGAGAGGCCTTGAAGAGGGAGAGCTCACAGACAAAGACGACACACCATTAGGCGCGGTCAATTACATAGCGCCAGAGACCATCAAGCACAACACGGCCACCACAAGCTCGGATCTGTTCTCTATCGCCGTGATCGGCTATGAGATGCTAACAGGTGGATTGCCCTACTCTGAAATGACTGCACAATCGCTTAAGCAATCTCGTCATCATCAGTGGGAATACCAACCCATCACACAGAAACGAGCTGACTTGCCAAGTTGGGTAGATTTGGTGTTACAAAAAGCCTGCGCGGAATCACCAAGCGAACGTCATCAAGTGTTAGGGGATTTTGTGGCAGATCTTTACACACCAAACCAAAGCTTGGTGAAAAGCAAAGCCAAGCAACCTTTGATAAACCGAAACCCAATCCAGTTTTGGAAAGTGTTGGCCTTGTTGCTCGGCATTGTTGCCATTGTGGAAATGGGCTTATTGCTGAGTTCAAATTAATTACAGGTTCGAGCTAAGTGCCCAAGTCCAACCTAGCTTGTGTAAACTAACTGGAATTAGCCTCGTTTTACTAAGCTTCTTGGTACTAACTCGATACCCGCTTGGTAACGTTTAGCAGACGCGTTCAAAGCAAGTGCAAAGGCGCTGTCTGCAATCACTTCGAATTGCTGTGGCAATGAATGAACTTTAAAAGGTAAGAAGTCCAATAAACGGTTATCACCAAAGGTTGCCAGTTTCACTTGCTTGATCAGCTCTGGCTTTTCAACCATCACATCCAATACACCTTCTAACAAGGTGTAAGACATAGTGACAATCGCATCGGGCACTGTGCCTTTGGCAATCCAACCCTCAAAAATCTCACGTCCTGATTCTCGGTCAAAGTGCTCGCCATAACCGACAACCATCGGCTTGTTTTCGGTTAGCCCTGTTTGTTGGGTATTATGTGCTTTATTCGCCGCTTCAAAACCGAGCTGACGTTCACGTGAAATGTTCAGATCAGGCAGTGCACCAATCAAACCAACACTATGAATACTGTCATCAAGAATCGAATGCGTCAGTTCAAATGCAGCTTCGAAATCTTCACTGATCACACAGGCAAAATGCTCATCATCTAAAGGACGGTCAATCGCAATAACGGGTGTGCCTGAGTTTTGCAACTTCAAGTAGAACTCATTGGCGTCTGGCATTGAGCTCGCCACCAGCAAGGCATCGATACGACGGCTAACAAGCGCTTCCGCAACTTTACGTTCGGTTTCAGCGTCATCATCTGAGCAACCAATCAAAATTTGATAACCCACTTTACGTGAGTTCTGCTCTATCAATTTTGCTAAACGCGCGTAACTGCTGTTTTCCAGATCGGGAATAATCAAACCAAATGAACGGCTATTACCAGCGCGCAGCGACGAAGCAGCATGGTCTGGTCGGTAGTTATATTCTTCCACCACTGCCATTACTTTCTGCTGTGTCTTTTCACTGATTCTGTATTTCTGCGCCTTGCCATTAATCACATAGCTGGCTGTGGTTTTCGACACACCGGCTAGTTTGGCAATCTCATCTAGTGTCATATGGGTGACCTGTATTTTGTGCGTAGGATCATATAACCAATCTTCTGATCCTTGGATTAGTTGAATTATATGCTGAATCGATTCAGTATAAAAGCTGAAAGGATTCAGCAAAATCTGAAAAGTGACTTCAATCATCCTTTTGAATGGATTGAGCGTCATTTGTCGTGATTCAGCTTCTTGTTGTTAACGAAACTGGAATTACGACACGCAGCAAAACTATTTTGAAAACCAAAATCGGCTTTGCTGAATTTTTTTACACTGAATGCTGAACCGATTCAGCAAGCATAAAGCAGCGGGCAAATATTGCTCTAGACTGAATCGTAGCGATACACAAATTCTCAAGCGATACGCTAAAGAGGCACCATGCTTAAATTATCAAAATCTGACATCACTCTAGGCCAAACTGCCGAAGACAAATTCAAAGCAATCCAGAACATTGCTGGCGACCTGACAGCTAAAGGTTTAGTTGACTCTGGTTACGTTGAAGGAATGCTGAACCGTGAAAACCAGAACTCTACGTTCCTAGGTAACGGCATCGCGATTCCTCACGGAACGACGGATACTCGTGGCCTAGTGAAAGAGACAGGCGTTGCAGTACACCACTTCCCTGAAGGTATTGATTGGGCAGACGGCAACCGTGTTTACGTTGCGATTGGTATTGCAGCTAAATCAGACGAGCACTTAGGCATTCTTAAGCAGCTGACCAAAGTTCTGGCGGCTGACGGTGTTGAAGATAAATTAAAGCAAGCGAAATCAGAAGACGAAATCATCGCCCTACTTAACGGTGAAGTTCAGCTAGAAGCCGACCTAGACGCTTCTTTGGTTCAACTACTGTTCCCTGCGAGCGACATGATTCAAATGTCTGCAGTTGCGGGCGGCCTACTTAAAAACACAGGTTGCACAGACAACGCATTCGTTGCTGACCTAGTAACAAAAACACCGACTCACCTAGGCCAAGGCCTGTGGTTGTTGGGCAGCGATAAAGGCGTAACACGCACTGGCGTATCTTTCGTTTCAACAGCGAACCATTGTGAATACGAAGGCACACCAGTGAAAGCATTGGTAGCATTCGCAGCTTGCAACAGCGCACACCAATCTATTCTAGCAAACCTAAGCAAGATGGTTTTCGAAGGTAAACAGCAACAACTGTTAACCGCTGACGCAGCGCAAGTAATTGGCCTTCTAAAAGGTGAAGCGGTTTCTACAGCTTCTCAAGACGACGACAACTGCGCAGTATTCAAAATCAAAAACGCACACGGCCTACACGCTCGTCCAGGTGCAATGTTGGTTGCTGAAGCGAAGAAATTCGAATCAACAATCCGCGTTTCAAACCTAGATGGCGACGGAAAAGAAGTGAACGCGAAGAGCTTGATGAAAGTCATCGCACTTGGCGTTAAACACGGTCACCAGCTTCAGTTTGTTGCTGAAGGTGACGATGCAGCACAAGCACTTGAATCGATTGGCAAGGCTATCGCTTCAGGCCTTGGCGAAGGTTAAGGAGTCGATATGTCTGATAAACAAATCAAAGCCGTTACCGTAACGCTAAACCCTGCCCTAGACCTGACAGGTGCTATCGACGCACTAAATGTAGGTTCAGTTAGCCTAGTAAACAAAGGCTCTCTGCATGCAGCGGGCAAAGGCGTAAACGTCGCAAAAGTTCTTTCAGAGCTTGGCGCGAAAGTGACCGTAACAGGTTTCCTTGGTCGCAATAACGAAGAGGCCTTCTGCCAACTGTTTGAACAGATGGGCGCAACTGACCGCTTCATCCGTGTTGATGGCGCAACTCGCATCAACGTAAAACTGGTTGAAAACTCAGGCCAAGTAAGCGACATCAACTTCCCAGGTGTTCCTGTTGATGCTGACGCGATTAAAGCGTTCGAAGAAACCCTATTAGAACTTGCTGAAACGCACGATTACTTCGTGATTGCAGGCAGCTTGCCACAAGGTATCTCTCCTGAGCTTTGCGCTTCTTGGGTTCAACGCTTACACGATTTAGGTAAGAAGGTTCTATTTGATAGCAGCCGTGACGCACTTAAAGCCGGTATCAATGCACAACCATGGTTGATCAAACCAAACGATGAAGAGCTGTCTCAGCTGTTCAATGCAGAGCTGACAACTCGTGACCAATGCCAACACGCGGGCCAAGCCCTAAGTGAAAAAGGCATCGAGAATATCGTGGTATCACTTGGCGCTGAAGGCGTGATGTGGCTTAACCAAGGTGAATGGTTACATGCTCAACCACCGCGCATGCAAGTAGTCAGCACGGTAGGCGCAGGAGACACATTGGTTGCTGGCCTATGTTGGGGTCACATGCAGCAGATGCCAAAACCAGAACTTATTAAATTCGCAACCGCCCTATCTGCTCTAGCAGTTTCACAGGTAGGCGTGGGCATCACCAGCCAACAAGAGCTGGATTCAGTACTACAAAATATCCAATTACAGGCGCTTAGTGCTCCAACTAGCCAGTTAGACACAAGCAAATAGGACAAAAGGTTTATTATGAATATTACCATTATCACAGCTTGCCCAAGTGGCGTAGCAAACAGCATCATCGCCGCGGGCTTGTTAGAGCAAGCGACAAAAGCACTAGGTTGGAACGCTGCTATTGAATGTCAATCAAGCGTGTTACCTGATTCAACTGTATCGCAAGACGCTATCGACAGCAGCGACGTTGTAGTTATCGCAGCTAACAAAAATGTTGATAAAGCACGTTTTGTTGGTAAGAAAGTGTACCAAGCGGCTATCTCTGAATGCACAGCTGATGCAAAAGCATTCCTAGAGAAAGCGGTAGCAGAAGCAACGGTATTAGACGCTTCTCAAGTTGAGACTACAGTGGAAGTTACTGGTACTTCTCCAGCGACAGGCAGCAAAAAGATCGTAGCGATTACCGCTTGCCCAACGGGTGTTGCACACACCTTTATGGCCGCTGAAGCGCTTGAAGCTGAAGGCAAACGCCTAGGCCACCAAATTAAAGTGGAAACTCGCGGCTCTGTAGGTGCGAAAAACCAACTGACAGACCAAGAAATCGCAGACGCTGATCTAGTTATCATCGCAGCAGACATCGACGTTCCTCTGGATCGTTTTAACGGCAAAGCGCTGTACAAAACTACAACAAGCCCTGCTTTGAAGAAAACAAAGCAAGAGATGGAAAAAGCATTCGCAGAAGCTAAACCATACCAACACACAGCGTCTTCAAATTCAGCGCCTGCTGACGAGAAGAAAGGCGTGTACAAGCACCTGATGACAGGTGTATCTCACATGCTTCCTGTGGTTGTTGCGGGTGGTTTGATCATCGCACTCTCTTTCGTATTCGGTATCGAAGCGTTTAAAGAAGAAGGCACACTGGCAGCAGCACTGATGACTATCGGTGGTGGTTCTGCATTCGCACTGATGATTCCTGTTCTTGCTGGTTTCATTGCATTCTCAATTGCTGACCGTCCGGGTCTGGCTCCAGGTCTAATCGGCGGTATGCTGGCTAGCTCAACGGGCGCAGGTTTCCTAGGTGGTATCGCAGCAGGTTTCATTGCAGGTTACGCAGCGAAATTCATTGCCGACAAGGTTCAACTTCCACAATCCATGGAAGCCCTCAAGCCAATCCTGATCATTCCGTTTATCGCGAGTTTATTCACTGGTCTTGTGATGGTTTACATCGTAGGTGGTCCTGTTTCTGGCGTGATGAGCGCGATGACAACTTTCCTAAACAACATGGGTACGTCTAATGCGATTCTTCTAGGTGTGATTCTAGGCGCAATGATGTGTTTCGACCTTGGTGGTCCGGTAAACAAAGCCGCTTACACATTCGGTGTTGGTCTACTGGCTTCGCAAACTTACGCACCAATGGCGGCTATCATGGCAGCAGGTATGGTTCCAGCTCTAGGTATGGGCCTTGCGACTTTCCTAGTGAAAGACAAGTTTGAAGCAGGCGAGCGTGAAGCAGGTAAAGCATCATTCGTTCTTGGCCTATGTTTCATCTCTGAAGGTGCAATCCCATTCGCAGCGAAAGATCCAATGCGTGTTATCCCAGCTTGTATGGCAGGTGGTGCACTAACAGGTGCTCTATCAATGATGTTTGGTGCACAGCTAATGGCTCCACACGGCGGTCTATTCGTACTACTGATTCCTGGCGCTATCTCTCCAGTACTTATGTACCTAGTAGCGATTGCAGCAGGTACGCTAGTAACAGGCTTTGGCTACGCAGCACTTAAAAAGATGAGCGGCTCTAAAGTAACGGCAGAGGCTTAATCCCCCTACTCTGGTTAACGGTTCAGCCCGATAACCAGAGGCTCTTGATAACCGGTTTCTTGGTAAAACGGCTCCTTAAAACAAAGGCTCCTCATTTGAGGCTGTCTCTTGATCA
>NZ_JBFRPK010000107.1:16813-47326 GCF_041471965.1 Vibrio sp. 10N.261.51.A3 | reverse complement strand
GTGTATAAGAGACAGCCTTATTAGGTGCCTTTTGTCATTTCTTTATCTAAGCAACGCTATTTAGCTTAGGTTTTAACTCTTTTCGCGTCAAAGTTTCACTGTAATCATGACTGAAGTGGTCAACTTGAATCGCTGCGTAGCGAAGTTTGTCTGCTGCAATGATTTGGTCAACTTCGTCTTGAGTAAGAACATCTGCCGCCAGTGCTTGAGCAAGTTTATCTTGCAATAGACCTTTACGAGCCACTTTGCCCTCTTTCACTGCTTTGAAGATCTTACGTTCGAGAGGCTTGATGCTGTACATCGCATTGAACGCGTTCTCCATTAGGCCAACACTGTCCTCTTCTTCCTTACCGATGTAGCAAAGGTGAGTCAGACGTTCACGGTGTGCGCCCGGAGTCATCAAGCTTTCTGCTAGTTGCACTGTTAGGTTGTCACTTGGTTTTTCGAAGTGGTTACCGACAGGGAAAACTAGACCTTTAAGTACTTTACCTACCATCTTGTTCGGGAAGTTTCTGTACGCTTCTTGTAGCGATTTAGCCGCGTTATGGAAACAGTGTTGAACCGCGTAGTGTACGTAGTCTAGGTCAGCTTGTTGACGACCTTCATCTTCATACTTCTTAAGCGCTGCAGACGCCATGTATAGGTAACTTAGACCATCACCTAGACGTGCAGAGATAAGCTCTTTACGTTTCAGTTCGCCACCTAGTGTAAGCATTGCGAAATCCGCACTCACTGCAAGCGCACGGCTCAAGCGAGTTAAGTCTTGGTAGTAAGGCTTCGTTGGACCGCTCATATCCGCTTTAATGAACTTAGAGCCTGTCAATGCCGCACCGAACGCACCAAACGTGTTCTTAGTTGCGTGAGAGATATGCTTGAACAACAAGTTATCGAAATCCTTCGCACCTTGCTTCTCATCTAGGTTTGCTGCCGCTTCCATTTCGCTTAGCACGTATGGGTGACAACGTGTCGCACCTTGACCGAAGATCATCAGGTTGCGAGTTAAGATGTTCGCACCTTCTACTGTGATAGCAACTGGAATACCTAGGTAAGGCGCAGCTAAGTAGTTCATTGGACCATCTTGAATTGCACGACCAGAGTGGATATCCATTGAATCATTCAGGATAGTACGCGCCATTTCTGTCATGTGATATTTCGCGATAGCCGTAACGATACCCGGCTTCTCTTTCATATCGAGTGAAGTAGTTGTTAGTGTACGAGTCGCTTCTAGTAGATACGTTAAGCCACCAATACGACCTAAACTCTCTGCAACTCCTTCAAACTTACCAATCGACATACCGAACTGCTTACGAACATAAGCGTATGCGCCGGTCGTTTTCGCCGTTAGGTGGCCCATCGCCGTGCCAAGTGCGGGTAATGAGATACCTCGACCTGCAGACAGACATTCCACCAGCATACGCCAGCCTTTACCTGCGTAATCGGCACCACCGATTAACCATTCCATAGGAATAAATACATCGTGACCGCGTGTTGGACCATTCATAAACGCAAGACCAAGTGGGTCATGACGCTCACCAATCACAACACCTTCGTGGTCAGCCGGGATTAGCGCACAAGTGATGCCAATGTCTTCTTTGTCACCCAGTAGCTTTTCTGGATCGTGCAGTTTGAAAGCCAGACCAAGTACCGTCGCCACTGGTGCTAGTGTAATGTAGCGTTTGTTCCAGTTAAGCTTGATACCTAGCGTCTCTTTACCTTCGTGCATGCCCATGCACACAGTACCGACATCAGGGATACCACCCGCATCAGAACCCGCTTCTGGGCCTGTTAGTGCGAAACATGGGATATCTGTACCGTCAGCAAGACGAGGTAGCCAGTAGTCTTTTTGGTCTTGAGTGCCGTAGTGAGACAGCAGCTCACCAGGACCAAGAGAGTTTGGAACCATTACTGAAACCGCAGTACTGATACTGCGAGTCGCAATCTTAGTTACGATAGTTGAGTTAGCGTGTGCTGAGAATTCACGACCGCCATACTCTTTCGCAATAATTAGCGAAAAGAAACGCTCTTTGCGTAAGAAGTTCCACACCTCTTCAGGAAGGTCTCGATCTTCTTTTACAATTTGGTGGTCATCAAGCATAGCGAGCAAGGTTTCAAGCTCATTATCCATGAACGATTGCTCTTCTGCTGTCAGCTGAGGTTTTGGGTATTGATGCAGCTTAGTGAAATCTGGTTTACCAGAAAACAGCTCTCCGTCCCACCACACGCTACCCGCTTCCATCGCTTCTTTCTCGGTGCTAGATAGTGGTGGTAGTACTTTTTTAAAGAGTTTAAAAGCTGGGTCACTTACCCATTTTTGTCTTAGAGAGCTCATAGTTCAGATCCTTTTGTTCACTATATTGGTTGTGAATGTTTCGCTTTTTATTGTTTTATTCTTCTGCTGACATGCCTGCGGCTAAATATGGAATAAGAATATCGACCACTGCCTTAGCATCTATCTTTCTGCCATAGTCATTCTCTGCAATTTCTACCAGAGCCTGACTTGATGCCATGGTGAATACACAAGTCCCTAGGGTGAAGTGTAATCGCCAAAATAACTGTTCTTGAGTGAGGTTCGGATTCGCCTTCATTACAGATGTCGTAAACAAAGAAAGTACTTCGCTGTAGCGAGTAGTAATGAACCAACGCAAGTGTCCTTGCACATCCGTATAGCCTCTGCCGATAAGTAACATGAATCGGCTTGTACCATTTGGCCTAACATCATTAAGTGCTCTTAGTGGCTGTCTCAACGACTCAAACACGTCACTCATAGAATACGTTTCGTTCAAGTTTAAGTTCACTAATGCATCTTGCAGTGCTGGCATAAATGCTTCTAAGTAACGATTGAGTACCGCACGAACCAGAGTCTTCTTATCGCCAAAGTGATAGTTCACTGAAGCTAAGTTGACATTCGCTTTACTCGTAATCGTACGTAAAGAGGTGTCATTAAAACCGTGCTCAGCAAATAAGCCTTCAGCCACATCTAAGATTTTGTCTTTGGTTGTACTTCTTGGTGCCATTTCAATCACTCGTATTAAACAACTGTTTGAAATATACGCTTAGTACATTTATTTAACAAGCAAGCAACATCACATTTTCACAAATTGGTCGTACCAGTTAATAAAACTCAGCACTAACCGATTGAATCGCTGTGTGTTTACAAAAAAAGAAAAAAATAATGAATTTTCTTGGAACTGAAATGGAAATGGAGAGTCCTAAATTAGGTAGAAAACAGCGTATTTAGAAGTTTAACAGGCCGTCAAACTTGTTCTTCTCACTGCTTTCTTAATTACTGCATTTTCCTTATTAACTCCTATACTTGTATCCGCCCAAACCACGTTGGTTTGGGCTTTTTTTTTGTGTGTTGTTTAGGGTGAAACCTTACTTACCCTTCTTCACAGCTACAGCTACAAACTAAACAGCGCGATCGATTCTTTTTATATTGTCATTTTTTACTAAAAATCGAACTACCACGCTTGGCACATTGCTATCACTGAGATACGTATTTCAAACAACCTCCTAACCAACGTTTACCAATCTCTGCCCAAGCCGAATTCTAGCCTAGCATTTATTTTCAACACATCTACTCGAAGCTTGCCACCTGTCACAACTGATAAATTAATCAATAGCGATAGAGACTTACATTCGAAATAAAGCCAACAAACTTAGCAATTTCTAGCAGATGTCCTAAGCTTCGTTTAATACCCTTCTCAATTAAGTAGTTAAACGCTTGTTGGGAAGCGGCGGGAGCTTTTAAAAGTAGAAGGAGACCTACTTTGAGACTGTTGAAATTACCTATTATGTGTTGCTTAGTTATTGCAGCTCCACTCTCTGCTCAAACTTTAGAACAGGCCGTAGCCATTACCTTGGCTACAAACCCTGAGATAAAGAGTATCTTTAATGAGTTTGTGAGTGTACGGAAACGAAATGACGCCGCAGGTGGTGCTTATAGACCTAGTATCGACGTGGATGCTGGTATTGGTTACGAAGGCATAAACCCTGCACCAAATAACGGCCCCGATACCGATCTCACAAGAAAGGAAGCGACGATTTCCCTCACTCAGTTGCTGTGGGATGGTTCATCGACTCTCAATGATATTGATCGTACTGCCGCAGAAGCAGAATCGGTTCGTTTGCAATTGCTCGCGGATGCCGAAGACAAAGCGCTAGAGGTCACACAGATCTACTTAGACGCAGTCAAAGCAACTGAAGTTTTAGCCCTTTCGGAAAGTAACCTCGCTATCCACAAGAAAATCTATAAAGACATCAAAAAGCGTGCAGTCTCAGGCATAGGCTCAACCGCAGATGTATCTCAGGTAGAAGCAAGGATTGCAAAAGCTCACGGCAACTTATTAGCCGCACAGAACAACCTAATTGATACCCACACCCAATTTAGAAGAATAGTGGGTCAAGAACCGCTTGGCTTAGTCTACCCAAGAGCCGATATTTCTATGATTCCTCTGTCATTATCAGACGCGCTTGTTGATGCTCTGGACCAACACCCAGTCATCAAAGTCGCGACTGCAGATGTCGATTCGGCGCACTTCCAGTACAAACAATCAAAAGGGGTTAACTACCCTACTTTCTCTATCGAGGCATCTCAATCATGGCGCGATGATGCGGGAGGCGATGAAGGTTCGAGCCAAGAGACGTTGGCAATGTTAAGAATGCGATACAACCTCTACAACGGTGGTACCGATAGTGCTAATTCAGAAGCTGCAGCTTACCAACTTAATAAAGCGAAGGATCTAAGAGATCGTGCTTATCGACAAGTGGAAGAAGGCCTTCGCCTATCTTGGAGTGCATTGGATCTGACGTTGCAACAAAAGAACTTCTTGTCTGATCACGTGGATTCGGCGTCAGAAACCGTTATCGCTTATGAGAAACAATATCGAATCGGCAAACGTACGCTACTTGATCTGCTTAACACTGAAAACGAATTGTTTGAAGCCCGCAAAGATTACTTAGATGCGCATTACTCTGAACAGTACGCTAAATACCGTGTAATGAACGCGACAGGCTCTCTATTGAACGCTCTACTGGTCGACATTCCAGACGAGTGGACAACGGCAGTGGAGTATTAATGATGAAGAGACCTTATTTATTACTTTCCGCATTAACGATAACGCTATGTGCATGCTCTAGCCAAAATGAAGAGCCCTACATAGAAACGCCAGAAGCGGAGCAAATTTCTGACCTGCAAGACGATGATAACGATGGTGTGGTCAATGCACGAGATACCTGTCCTGGCACACCAGAGTCGTCTCTGGTAGACAACGAAGGCTGTGGAGAGACGGTTAGCTCGCAAGAAGTCAGACGGCTGAACATCCTTTTCGCCAATGACTCCTATGAAGTTAACCCTATCTTCTCAGATCAAATCACTACCATGGCTGAGTTCTTAGAAACCTACCAAAGTGCATCGATAGAAATTCAAGGTTACGCCAGTAAAGTCGGCGCGAGTGAATACAACTTAGAGTTATCAAAGAAGCGCGCTCACCACGTTGAAGATGAATTATTGTCGAATGGTATAGACCCGAGCCGAGTAAGAGTTGTCGGTTACGGTGAAAACCGCTTAGAGAGCGATGGCAACGATGCTACTTCTCATGCACTGAACCGTCGAGTAACAGCAACGGTTGTCGGGCTGAATGAGC
Source organism: Vibrio sp. 10N.261.51.A3 (assembly GCF_041471965.1). Classification (NCBI taxonomy): domain Bacteria; kingdom Pseudomonadati; phylum Pseudomonadota; class Gammaproteobacteria; order Vibrionales; family Vibrionaceae; genus Vibrio; species Vibrio sp. 10N.261.51.A3. Next base: position 41,681 of record NZ_JBFRPK010000107.1, on the reverse strand, counting down.
AGATCGTCGAGGAGTGGACCATATTTACCACGCTAGAAAAATAACATGACACTGTCACTCTGGTCATCCAAAACGATCCGCAATTCATGCCGATCAAAATAATGAGTTGAATCTAGGAGTTTTAGATCATCAATAACTAACCAAACTAAAAATACTAGCAGTTAGGATCAATAAAGCCGAGATAGGAAACCCTATCACGGCTTTTTTGTTCTTTGCTGTCACATGAATCGGGGAGGATGATTCTGTGACTCGTCTTGCTACTCAGAAGTTGACTTGTTACTCAGTGAGTAGGCTCCCTATTAAGCGAGCCGACTACCGATTATAGTTTTACTTCTTGATGCTTAGTTTTCGGTAGAGAAATACTTAGCAGGAAGTAACCTAAGATAGCTGCAGTCGTTGAGCCCATCAGGATACCTAATCGAGCAAGCGTATCAAACTCTACATTCGTTGGGCCAAATGCTAGTGATGAAATAAAGATAGACATTGTAAAACCAATACCACACAGGACAGATACTGCGAAGATGTTCATAAAGTTCACACCTTCAGGGAGCTTAGCAACACCCAATTTCACCGCACCCCAGCTGAATACAAAGATACCAAGAGGCTTACCAATCAATAGACCCATAGCGATACCAAGCGGTAGCATACCTGTTAGGCTTGAGATTGAGATACCTTCCAATGAAATACCTGCGTTTGCAAAAGCAAAGACTGGCAAGATTGCAAAAGCGACGTATGGGTGCAGAGCATGTTCTAGATGCTTCAGCGGAGAATGTTCACCTTTATTGCCTTTCAGTGGGATAGCAAAACCAATCACTACACCAGCCAGCGTTGCATGAACACCAGACTTCAATACTGCAAACCACAGAATTGCACCAACAATGAGATACACACTCAGCTTAGTTACATGCTTGTTGTTTAGCATGAACAGCACACCAGTTGCGATGAAACCAACCGTTAACGCAAGCGTTGATAGGTCGCCTGAGTAGAACAGTGCAATGATAACAACAACGCCAAGGTCATCGATAATTGCTAAAGCCAATAGGAACACCTTCAAGCTAACCGGTACACGGTTACCAAGAAGAGCCATAATACCCAATGCGAATGCGATATCAGTCGCTGCTGGGATAGCCCAACCTTGAAGCGCTTCAGGGTTACTTGAATTAAATAGCACGTAAATAAGTGCAGGAGCTAGCATACCACCCACAGCTGCGATAGCTGGGAAGATTGCTGTCTCTTTAGACTTTAATGCGCCTTCTAAAAGTTCGCGCTTAACTTCTAAGCCGATTAGAAGGAAGAAGACAGCCATTAAGCCATCGTTAATCCAGTGAGACACAGACATACCAAGAACGTAACTGTGAAGTACACCTTGGTACATTTCGTTCAGTGGTGAGTTTGCTACAAACATTGCGATCGCCGCAGCGATGACTAGTATGATGCCGCCAGCAGATTCCATTTTAAAGAAGTCACGGATGACGTCGGTCATGATTTCGCCCTTATATTTATTATTTAAATAAACGAATAACAAAGAATAACCACGAGTTTATATCCAAGTTTAATTGATAGATAATCACTTCTTCGGATGTTTAACTTCGGTTTTTCCTACAAATACTAAACAATACGTCGTATATTCCATAATGTTGTTATGCACCATGAATTAAGTATAGATGAGATCATCGAACCTGTATGCACAATTCATTGGGGGACGCTAAAAGGCGCAGGCATAAAAAAAGGCTATCAAATTATAGCCTTAGGTGTTTTTTAGTAGCCAGTTAACTGCATAAAGCCTGTCGCTTCATGACTCCCGCTCGCCTTAATCGGCCCTTCCCAATATGGTATGACAAATGGAAGCCACATATCCCTGCGTATAATACGCGTTGTGAGGTTAATATCATGCTTAGGGACGTTAATGATCCACTGCAAAGGCATCCGTCTTCCATTCATCAACGTTGTATTTTGCAATGGTTGAATGGAAATGTCGGATTCCGTTAATTGGTAAACTTTGCCTGAGCGCGTTGCTAATGTCCCGAATATGTAAGGCAACTGTTGGTTATGACGATAGCGGTTAATGCTCAGCGCTGTGCCGTCATCGAGGTTAAATACAAACCAATCCCAACCTTGTTGGCCCACTCCAAGTAAGCCACTGCCCCACTCTTTATGTACCCACGCAGTTCCTTCCACTTCCTTGGTAACGCCGTCTAGGTTCAACACACCACTCAACGATAAAAATGGAGCGCTGAAGTTATAAGACGCGACAGGTAATAAGTCGTGCTTTTTCTGATAACCGTTATCGCCGTTGAGCACATAGGGCCCTTTTGCAATGGTGTCGAGTTCAAGTCCAAACGTGTCTGTTTGCACTTGAAGGCGTCCTGGGAATGGGGTGTTGCCGAGTGCACGCCAGTTCCAGTTATCAATCCAAAGCCTGAATGGACGATTAGTCATTCCCGCTTGGCCAATGCCGCCACGAGCCATGCGCTGTTCTTTCCATACTTTGGACTTAGAAGAGACCACTACATTTGAGATATAGACTTGAGGGCTTTGCCACCCTGGTGTTTCACGTTCGTCCGTTGCGATACGGAAAAAGCTCCACTGGACCGAATAGTCTTTACCATCATCACCTTTCAAAGATGCAAAGTAATGCCACCACTCGTGCTGAAACTCTGGGTGGAACTTAAAATCTTGTGGTAGCGAAACATTACGGTCTGGCAAAACAGGTTCGAACACATTGAAGTGTTCATTAACCAATATTGAGTTAACTTCATTCACGCCCTTTTCACCAGGATCGATGAAATAGGAGTAATAACCCCAAACACTTAAAAAGATGCCGAAGAAACTGATTAATAGCAGAGAAGACAGAATTCGTTGTCTTAACTTAGTTGAAGTATTCCGTAAAAACATACTAAAGCGCATCCCTCAGTGACTTCATCGGAGTGTTCCGAATCATTCTCATCACTGGTAAAGCACCAGCTAGCATCAATGCTGCCATGGCCCATGCAAATGTCTGCAAATAGTCCCAAGGAATCACTTGTAACTCAAGTGACCACCCAAAAGACTGCTTTATCACGATATCAACAATTAGGCTCGCTAGCGCTAATCCGAGCGGAATCGCAATTAAGGAGGAAATAAGCCCAAACACAAACAACTGCAAACTACCTGTCAGGATCAGTTCTTTCGCCGAGACACCCAAACAGCGCTGCAAGGAAATATGCCTTTGGCGAGACACTTCTCCCGCAACCGTCGCAAAGAAAATACCGAAGACGGCGATAACCAAGGTGATGTTACCTAATGTATCTGCAATCGCGAACGTCCTATCGAACACCCGCATCGCTTGACTGTGGATGTTGTTGTTATCGAAAACGCGCTCGGAGCCAAGCCTGAATACGCTTTCTAATCGGCTGCGAAGCCCTAATGAATTCACATCGTCTTTGAGTATTACCCCAAGGCCGACATTACCCCGCCCTGCAAAGCCATACAGCCAGTTTCGATGCGACATCATGACTTGATGGTAAGGATTACCGTAATCGTAATAAACACCGACAACCTGCCAACCAGAGCCGAGACTATCATAGAGGTCAATGTAGTCGCCAGGGCGAATCCCCAGCTTGAGAGACATCGATTCACTGATCAACACGCCTTTAGAGTGATGTAAGTGATACCAGTAATTCGGAATACCTAATTTGATCGTCAGCGCTTCTAGCTCACCTTCAGAAGGCCCCGTACTGACCACCTGAATACTACCGACTGGAGACGCCACATCTTTCTCCCAACGCCACCAAACCGAATCCACTTCAGGTTGGTCAGATAACCAATTACTCATACGAGCAGCGGCATTGTTGGTTGGGTAGATATACAGATCGGCAGCCAAACGCTGTGTTAGCCATTTATCAGTGGTATCTCTAAAGCTACCGACCATGGTTTCTACACCAATATTGGCTGTTAAGGCTAACATAAACGCCATCGTCGCCACGCCACGGTAGCTCATACTGGAAGCTGCATCAGCAAAGAACCAGCGAGCACGAACCCAGCGCAACGAATAAGAGAGGCTGTTAAATAACTTCCACATCAAAAACGGGGTAAATAGCGCCACACTGATCAGCATTAGCGCGATAATCGCAAAACCCGTTTCTTGAGTCTGAGGGGCTTGATACACAGCAACAGCAGCAACCAAGAAGCCACAGCCAATCAACGCTTGCCAAGTGAACTCGGTACCCGCAAAACGCATCAAAGACAAACGAGAAGACAGACGAATCGGTTGAGACTTAAGTAAACGAACCAGTGGCCACGCACACGCTAAGAAAGCACCAATCAATGCCATCAGTAAGCTGTAACCACTCCAACGCCAATTCCAGTCGATCGTTAAGCCGACGTTAGCGTCGTATAAATCGCCCAAGCTTGAAGATACGGCAGGTAACAATTGGTTTGCTAGCATCACGCCAAATACATTGCCGCAGATCCAGCTCAGTAAAACCAATAGCAGTAACTCTAAACAGAGCGCTTTAGTCAGTTGCCAACCAGACACACCCGTTTGTCTTAAAATCCCGACTAACGGTTGACGCTGAATAAAAGAAAGCGACATTGCTTGATAGAAAATGAACAAGCCAACCACAAACGACAGCATACCCATCGCTTTTAGGTTTAAGTGGAACGCACTGGTCAGCGACTCAAGCTCTGCCTTAGAGCTACGAGAGATCGTCAAACCATTAGGTAACATATTTTTAAGACGTTCAAACTTCTCAGTGGGCATGTCTGAACAAGCAATCACTGAAAGCCCAGCACTGCGTTTAAGCATTCGGAGCAAGGAGATATCCGCAATCAACCTTGTACCATTAATCATATTATTTTGATCAACAACCACAGGACCAAGTTCAGAACCATCCATCAAAGGGATGTAATCACCGTTGTGCCATTCCATGTGTTCAGCAAGATCATCACTGACAAGGATTGGATATGGTGGCTTCATGAGGTTCAAAGCGGTGAGATCTTTTAACGCTATACCAGGTTGTAGCTGAAGCATAGAAACAGGATCTATACCGACAACCATGAAGTTTGCGCCATTTTCATCAGTGATACGATGGTGATCAAGAGGAGAACACTGTTGAAAACCTTCACGGCGAAGTTGGATATAAAAGCCTTGCGGGATTTTATTGGCGTTGTGTTTTGGTCGAATACGGTAAGGAAGAGGATTCGAAAAGAGTTTTTCGCCATGCGCATAGCTTTGCTTGGCGTGTTGGTTGATAGCAGTAACACCAACCAAAAGTGATACGCCGAGGGTTAAACCAAGCCATACCAAAATAATCTGCAGTGGGTAACGTCGATAGTGACCGAGTAGTGCCTTAACTACGGGCCATAACATGCAGTTGCCCTCCTTGCAGACGGATCCTACCATCCATATGCAGAGCTACTTTTTCACTGTGTGTTACCAACAGCAACGTACATTCTAATTGACGAGCCAAAGAGGTCAGCAAACGCATTACCGCTTCTGCATTACGCTCATCTAAACTACCGGTCGGCTCATCGGCCAGCAATATTTTTGGTTCCATATACAGCGCACGCGCAATGGCCGCACGTTGTTGTTGGCCACCAGACGCTTCTTCAGGGTAACGGCCAAGTAAAGGCATAAGATCTAAAGCAGAGAGAATCTGTCTCCAGAGACCTTTGTCTTCAGGTAAGCCTTTTAACTGGCGGCAAAAACGGATGTTATCGGCAATATTTAACGTTGGCAGTAAGTTGAATTGCTGAAAAATATGGCCAATGTTGTTTCTGCGATAAGCGGTGCGGTCACGCTCGGTTGAGTCGTGCATATTGAAGTGAGGAAAAGCGATTTCACCTGAGTCCGCTAGGTCTAAGCCCGCGATAAGATTCAGTAAAGTACTTTTACCTGAACCGCTTTCTCCCATTAATGCCAGCTGGTCACCTTGGTTTAATGTTAATTCAGCACCTTGCAAAACAGGGTGAAACTCCCCCCCATCGACATAGCCTTTACATAGGTCTGACAGCTTTAACATTAAACAGCTCGCATTAGTTAGAATTTGGAAGGAGAATCTACACTAATTCCCTGTTAGGAGGAAGTATTTTGAAAGATAGATCACACGCCAACGATAAAGTGATGCGATTGGTGCGCCCTACTTCAACTTCCTATCAAGTTTTTAATCCATTTTCTTGTTTTCATGCGATAGAGCGACCCGCCCCACTTGAGGACTTCTTCCGTTAGGAAAAGCAGATATACCCACTCAGGTGGAAACTTAAAATAGATAGCCGCGATGGCTGCCAATGGGATACCGATCACCCACTGAGCAATCAAATCTTGATAGAGGCAGAACTTCACATCACCACCCGCTCTCAACACCCCAACGATCACAGTCAATGGCACCGAGCGAATGACAATACCCACACAGAGGATCAGAATGAACTTCTCTGAGAGGGCTCTGGTTTCTTCCGTCAGTGCGCTAAAGGCATTAAGTATTGGCGTTTGAACGAAATAGAGAAAAACGGCTACAACAATACTAGTTAAGAAACACAAAATTGTTAAGCCAAGCGCTTGATAGTAAACCGCTTCATTGTTTTTCGCACCAAGTTGATTACCCACCAAAACAGCTGCCGCATTCGAAAGGCCAATCAATAAACTCAATGAGATAGATTCAACCGGCGTCATGACCGATAGCGCAGCCAGACCTTGAACGCCCGATTGCCCCATGATCGCGTGGTAAGCAAACAAACCACCCGCCCATGCTAAGAAGTTAAACGTGGTCGGCAGAGACAGCTTCAAGAAGCGAACCACCTTATCAATCGAAGCTGCCGCTTTAATATCGCAAAACTTAAATGCTAATAAATGCTTAGAGAAATAGAGATAACCAAACAAAGTCGCGACTTCAATCGCGCCACTCAGTACCGTCGCAATCGCCGCACCTTTGATTCCAAGCGCAGGAAAGCCTAAGTAACCGAAGATCAGCACCCAGTTTAAGAACACGTTAGACAGGATGCCGATACCGCTGAAAAATGTACTTAGCCCGGGTTTGTGCATCGCTCTCAAACCCACAGCCATACTGCTGACACACGATACCGCTAGCATGCTAAATGACGTAATTACGATGTATTCAACGCCTAAGTTGATGACCTCTTGAGAGTCGGTCGTCACGCCCATGATTTGTGCAGGAAATGAAACGAAAAACGCGATAGTCAGTAAAGCAAACAGTGTCGACACCAGCCACGTCAGCGCAGTGCTTTCTCTCACACCTTGTCTATTACCCGCGCCCCAATATTGAGCAGTAAGAAGAGCACCACCCGTGGTCACACCCACCAGCATAATGGTCGTCACGAACATCGCTCGGCTCGCCACACCCACAGCTGCGATGTCTGCTTCGCCAAGTTGACCCAACATCAATACATCCACCAAGCCTCGGCTTGAAAACATAATGCTCTGCAAGGTGATGGGCAGTGCAATCGCAATAAGCCTGCGAACAAAATCACCTCGTGTGTGATGAATAATTGAAGAGAGCAACATAGAGAGATACCTAAACGGAACGTATTGATGAATAAAGATAAATATCGCGCTATTATATCAATGTTCGGTTTTTAACCACAGATATAAATGGAGTAACAATGAAGAAAGTACTGGTTTTAGGGGCTTCTGGATATGTTGGTTCGCAACTCCTCCCTCTCCTGCTTGAGCAAGGCTATCAAGTCACGGCAGCAGCAAGGCATATCGACTATTTAAAGGCACGGACCGAGCCTCACGAAAGCTTATCGCTTGAGTATCTTGATCTGGCCGATCAAGCTGCGACACAAGCCTTAGTCCCCGACTTTGATCTTATCTTCTTTCTCGTCCATGGCATGGCAGAAGGCCACGACTTTATCGATTATGAGCTGAACTTAGCCCGTAACTTTGTTTTTGCTCTTGGGCCAAAGAATCAACACGTCATCTACCTGAGTTCTTTACAGCCTCAGACTGGTGATTCAGAGCACCTTCAAGCGAGAAAGAAAACCGGCGAATTGCTTCGTAAAGGGCCTGTACCCGTTACCGAACTTCAAGCTGGCGTGATCATTGGCCCAGGATCTGCGGCATTCGAGATCATGCGAGATTTCGTGTACAACTTGCCGATTATGATTGCGCCAAAATGGGTTGACTCTAAAGCCAACCCGATTGCTTTGCAGAACCTGAACCACTATTTACTAAAACTCGCACAAGACACGCCTAGCGAAAGCCAAACCTTTGAGGTTGGCGGGCCGGATATTGTCTCTTACCGAAACCAATTTGCTCATATTGCCAAAACTGCCGATCGTCCACTCAGGCTATGGGCGACATCGCTACTGACACCAAAGATTGCTTCATATTGGTTAGGCGTGGTGACTTCTGTACCGTCTAACATAGGTAGAGCACTACTTGCAGGCTTAAAGCACGACTTCATCGCCAGTTCGACCATCATTAGAGAAAAGTACCCTCAGAAGCTTATCTCGTTCGAAAATATGGTTGAACAAGCCATTCACGCTGAAGGAAACTTTGTCAAAAGCAATGTATGGGGCTTTGATAAAACCGCATTCAAACGCTGGCAAGCTGGGTATGGCTATTACCCGAAGAAAACAGGCGCAAGTATCACCTCAAGCGCTTCATTGGAATCGCTTTGGCATGTTGCTCAGCAAATCGGAAGCCCGAAGCAAGGTTACTTCTTTGCTAACACTTTATGGCGCACACGCGAATGGTTGGATGTTCTTTTCGGTGGCGGTGTACCGGTTCGACAAATGCCAGAAGGGCCCAACCTAAAAGTCGGTGACAAAATCGATTCATGGAAGGTCATTCGCTGTGAAGAGAATCAGTTTTTATCTCTGCTTTTCGGTATGAAAGGCCCCGGTTTAGGGCGACTCGAGATTACTGTCTCTGACCACGGTGACTCTCGCGAGCTGAATATCTCGGCTTGGTGGCATCCAAAGGGGTTTCTAGGGTTACTGTATTGGTTTGCTATGATGCCAGCCCACCTGTTTATTTTTAAAGGCATGGTGAAGGCAATTGAGAAGCAGGCTAAAGAACAGGATTAAAAGCAGATGCGGGATTCGAGTGTCGAGATGCGAAAAGACTAAAAGCAAATTAGCGACACGCGCTATGAGAGGCAAAAAAAGAGCGGATAATTCCGCTCTTCGTATCTCTCATCTCGAATCCGCTATTAGCCGATAACGCTAATTGGGATCTCAGCCAGTTGGTTGCCTTGGTTAGCAGGGTAAACGATGTATTCACCGTGATACTTCACCGCAGACTTATAGTCCGTTACTTTGTGAAGCATGAAGCCCGCTTCCATCGCCGCTTGGATGAACTCAGCATGGTTGCCACGAACAAACCAGTTCATTGGCTTAACCATCAACTCCCCGTCGAAAGAGTCGTCACACTGTTTACCGCATAAAGCAAAAGAGTGCTCGCCATCGGTGAAGAATTGAATCTTGCCGCCAGTCGTTAGCTCGTCTTCACTCGATACGCTCCAACCCATCTCGTACATTTTGTCCATGAACGCTTCAACATCACTGTCTTTTAGCGTTTTAGGCTCTTCGCCTTCAGGGAAAAAACGTCCGTAAAACGCAGAAATACGTTTAAAGGTAAAAGTTAAATCAGAGTTGTTGCCTTTTGAGCGACCCTGTTTCTGCCAGCGAACTAAGTCAGGCACAATCACGCGATCATAAGCTTGAGATTTAATCGCTTTTGTTACCCAACGAACAAGATAAAGGTTGTTCGCGATAGGTGCGTCGATCGCTTTACCAGACTTATGCAGAGCATACAGCTCGCCCAGCGCATCGTTCACTAACTTCTGAATTTCAATATAGTATTTTGACATTATGCCTTCTTTCCTAATGTCCAATATAGTAATGCTGACAGTATTGCACATGCTGCCATCATCATAGCCATTGGCCCTGCAGTGTCACTTGGTAGCATAGCAACAATTGCCCCCACTACAGAACCAGTACCAAATCTTAATGTGCCTGCAAGCGAAGAAGCTGTGCCGGCCATATTCGGGTATCCGCTTAAAAGTAGCGCCATTGAGTTACTACCAATGGTAGACAGTGTGCCGATAAACAGCATCACGAATGGCACAATACCCCACAAACCGATATCTAACATCCAACCGACTAACAGACCTAAGCCCGCAAACAGTTGAATGGTTAAACCGACTCTGAGCATAGCGTGAGAGCCCACTTTCTTAACGATTCGACCGTTGATGCTCGTCATCAAGATCATAGCAACAATATTCAAGCCGAACAGGTAGCCAAACAGATCAGGGCGAACGCCATAGATATCGATGTAAACGAATGAACCTGCCGTTAAGAACGCAAACATCCCTGAAAATGAGAATGCACCAGAGAAAATCAGGCCCATCGCCGTTGGGTTCTTACACAGTCGAGCATAGTTACGAATCGTTGTTTTAAAGCGCAATGGTTGTCGGTTTTCTGCAGGAAGCGTTTCTGGGATCTTCATCGATACCGCCAGAATCACGATCACCGCAAAAATAGCCAGAACCCAGAAAATTGAACGCCAACCGAACCACAACGCTAAGTAACCGCCAATCATCGGAGCAACCAATGGCGCAACTGTCATCACCAAAGTAACGAAAGACATGGTTCTTGCGAAATCTTCACGATCGAACATATCTCTTACCACCGCTTGGATGATAACGGCCGCCGCAGCACCAGCAAAACCTTGAGCGGTACGGATGTAAGTCAGCGCTTCAATGCCATGAGTTGTCGCACTCACCATAGAAGCGATAGCAAACAAGAACACACCAATAAGCAGTACAGGCTTGCGACCATAGCTATCCGCCAACGGGCCATGCAGCAACTGCCCCAGCGCGAAACCTGCGGTATAGGCTGTTAGCGTGATTTGTACCTCACCCGCCGTCACACCAAGATCTTTAGCAATGGTCGGCATCGCTGGCAGATACATATCAATGGCTAGCGGAGTAAGTGCACCAATCGCACCTAGAATCAAAAACAGCACTAAGCCTAATTGAGGTGTTTCTAGTTGGGAGCTTTGGCTCTGTGAGGTCGATGTTTGCATGGTTCTCCGAATGTTCAACTGATAGAGCTAGGGACTAGCGTGAGTACGCGAGTCAAAGATTGGCTGAGACTTTCCTAGTACCAGTCAACATCATCAGCCGACGCTATCCATGGTCGGCTTTACAACGAAAGGGCTATTTCCAGCAAAAGTGGTCTCTTGTTAAGAACAATTTCTTGTTAAGAGCAACTTCTAGCTAAGGACTACTTCCAGATTGAATCGACTTCTTCTTGCGTTAGGTAACGGTATTCACCTAACTCTAAAGATTCGTCCATCTCAATTTCGCCAATACGTTCACGGTGTAGTGCTTCTACCTTGTTACCAAGAGCAGCAAACATACGTTTAACTTGGTGGTATTTGCCTTCGTGAATCGTTAGCAATACTTCACGCTCTGCACGAACTTCTAGGTGTGCAGGAAGTGTTAGGCCATCTTCGCTCTTAAGCTGGATGCCCTCTTTGAATTTTTCAACGTAATCGTCTTCAACAGGTTCAACCAACCAAACACGGTACGTCTTCTCGCACTTGTGCTTTGGCGAAGTGATACGGTGAGACCACTTACCATCGTCGGTAATCAATACAAGACCTGTTGTATCAATATCTAGACGGCCAGCAAAGTGCAGCTTGTCCATTTTGATTTCATCAAGTAATTCAAACGCGATACGATTTGCGCCATCTTCATGCGAACAAACAAAGCCTTCAGGCTTATAAAGCATGATGTAACGTGGGCCGTGAACATTCAGTTCATTGCCTTGCCATTCGACAACGCACTCTTCAGTTACCTTGAGTGAACCGCTTTTTTGAATGACATCATTTACTGTCACTGCCTTGGATTTTAATAAGTGTGTTGCTTCTCTTCGAGTGACGCCTAATGCATCGCACAGAAATTTATCTAAACGCATGAATACCTCAACTAATCTAAGTCGGGTATTATAGTCACCTTTGCTCAATTAGTTGAGCTATTTCACACTATTTGTTTTCCTTCTTACAAGACGCGATATGTATACACTCCGCCCGTACCAAGCTGATTCTGTAAAATCAGTGATTCATTACTTCAGAAAACACCAAACTCCGGCAGTGCTCGTGCTTCCGACAGGTGCAGGAAAAAGCCTTGTGATTGCAGAGTTAGCAAGGCTTGCGAAAGGTCGAGTGTTGGTGCTTGCTCACGTAAAAGAGTTGGTTGAACAGAACCATGAAAAGTATGAAGGTTACGGGCTGAAAGGCTCGATTTTCTCTGCGGGTTTAGGACGCAAAGAGACCGACCAACAAGTCGTGTTTGCTTCGGTGCAATCTGTGGTGCGAAATCTCGATTCATTCTCTAACCAATTTTCGCTGTTGGTTATCGACGAATGCCACCGTGTTCCCGATGAAAAGACCAGTAGTTATCAGAAAGTCATCACTCACTTACGCGAGAATAATTCGGGCATCAAGGTGCTTGGATTAACAGCGACCCCATATCGTCTTGGGATGGGTTGGATTTATCAATACCACACTCGCGGTCAAGTGCGTTCAGATGAGCCACGTTTCTTCCGCGACTGTATCTTTGAGCTGCCGATTCGTTACCTGCTCGATGAAGGTTTCTTAACTCCTGCACGCATGATTGATGCACCCGTGTTGAGCTATGACTTTTCGCAGTTAAAGCCCGCGAGCACTGGTCGCTACAAAGAAGCAGAACTCGACATGGTGATCGAGCAATCGAAACGAGCGACCCCACAGATTGTCGATCAGATTATTCACCTAGCCCAAGATAAACTAGGCATCATGGTATTCGCTGCGACCGTTCGACACGCGCAAGAGATCCTCGGCTTATTGCCAGAAGGTGAAGCTTCAATTGTGATTGGTGATACACCAACTCTCGAACGTGACCAAATTATCAGCGACTTCAAAGAACGTAAAATCAAGTTTTTGGTTAACGTATCGGTATTAACCACAGGTTTTGATGCGCCACACGTCGATTTAATCGCGATTTTGCGCCCGACAGAATCCATCAGTTTGTATCAACAAATCGTTGGCCGTGGCTTACGCCTATCTCCGGGTAAAAAAGAGTGTTTGGTGCTCGACTATGCGGGCAACAGTTACGACCTCTACCAACCTGAGGTTGGCGACCCTAAACCCGATTCAGACAGTGAAATCATCACCATCCCTTGCCCTGCGTGCGGCTTCAATAATAACTTTTGGGGCAAGCTAGACAGCAATGGCTTCTTGCTTGAGCACTTTGGGCGCAAATGCCAAGGCTACTTTACCGATGAAGACACGGGCGAGCGCGAGCACTGTAATTATCGCTTCCGAGCGAAATATTGCGGTGAATGTGGTGCTGATAATGACATTGCTGCGCGCATTTGTCATGAGTGCGATGCAACCTTAGTCGACCCAGACAAAAAGCTAAAAGAAGCACTGAACCTAAAAGATGCCTTGGTATTTGAATGCTTGGAAATGGACCTCAACGTGCTTAAAGACGAGAAAGGTAAATCACAACTTAAGGTCACCTATCGCGGAGAAAACCAAGCGCAAGTGCATGAGTTTTGGTCATTAACCAGCAAAAAGCAGAAGCAGAACTTCAAAGACCAGTTTGTTCGCCCTCACCTTGCAGACAGACATCGCCCTTTCGAAGAAGCCTCACCGACGAAAGTGGTTGCTCACCAACATAGATTCCGCCCACCTCAATTCGTGATTGCCCGTAAAGTCGGACGCTTTTGGAAAATGAGAGACAAGATATTCGAAGACGAACTACAGCAGCGTTAAGGTTAAGAATAAAAGTAAGTCTTACGTTCTTAACACTCGGCAATTAATCTTATGTATTAAAGCCTGCGCCATTTAAGCGTTAAGTTTTTCGGTATCAAATTCTCATTATTAATCAGGTTCACTTTCTGTTCAGAATTACTTTTTTATACTGAACGCTATCAACCTTCTCTAGGATTCGCTATGTTTAGTAAAGTTATGATTTCTATGTTTTCTTTAAGCTTAGGCTTATGTGTCGCCGCTAGTGCGTGGGCTGACTCAGATCATAACGGTCATGATCTTGTACAAGATGTCCATAAAGCGGGAACCCGTATCGAATTTGAAGAAGATCAAGACGAAGTCTACGAAGCTGTACGCGAAGGCTATATTCGCCCTTTCTCAGAAATGTATGCGGCCGTTGAAAACGATCTTCATGGCAGAATCATTAAAGTAGAGCTAGAAGAAGATGACGACATTTGGGTGTATGAACTAAAAATCAATTACCAAAACAACATCATCAAAGTCGAATACAACGCCGAGACGTTAGAGATGCTCATGATTAAAGGCCGAAACTTTAAAGACGCAATTAAACACGGCGAATAATTCAGAGCCGCAACTTTACATTAATCACGACGAGCAATTAAGCACAACGAACAGTCATTACAAGAATTAAGAAGAACAATTATGAAAATTTTAGTCGTTGAAGACGAACCTCGCTTGGGCCAACAAATTCTAGAAACCCTTGAGGGAGCCGACTGGGTTCCAGAACTTTCTCAAGACGGTATCGACGCACTCTACCGTGCAACATCAGAAGAGTGGGATGCTATTGTTCTCGATTTAGGTCTACCTAAGCTTGACGGCCTAACGGTATTAAAAGGCATTCGAGACGAAAACATCAACACGCCAGTGATTATCTTAAGTGCTCGTGACACGCTAACTCAACGTGTTGAGGGCTTGAACGCCGGTGCTGATGACTACCTAACTAAGCCATTTGAGATGGTCGAGCTGATTGCCCGTATCCGAGCTCAACTGCGCCGAGCATCAGGCAGTGCTGCTCCGATACTTCAAATCGGTGATCTAAGCCTAGACACACGCAGTTCTAAAGTGTTGTGGCAAGGTCAAGCAGTTAGCCTCACGGCGCTGGAATATAAAGTTGTCGCGTACTTCATGCATAACCAAAACAAGGTTATCTCGCGCACTGAGTTGGTTGAGCATATCTACAAGCAAGACTTCGACCGAGACTCAAACACGGTTGAAGTGTTCATCGGTCGTATTCGTAAGAAAATCGCACCAAAGATCATCAAAACCGTTCGTGGCCTTGGCTACCAACTGAATGCTGAATAGCTCAGTCGTCAATCACGCCAAGAGCAACCATTAATTAAGTGGACAGCCTGTTCTGATCATCGCAATACGATAAGTTACGATGAGCAAAGGCAGGTTGGAAATGCATGAATCTAAAGAAACGAACACTTAAAAACATCAGTTTAAAAAGCCGCTTGCTCCTTGCTGCGGCTTTTTGGCTAGGTGCGATGATATTAGCGGCTGGTGTCGGGATTCCGAAACTGGTTAACGACTACCTCGTCGATGACATGAAGCAGCAGCTTGGCTTAACCATGGATGAGTTAACCGCCAATATCGAAACCAATGACAGTGGTAACCTGATCATGGCAGAGCGTCTGTCTGATCCTAGGTTCAACCAGCCCTACAGTGGTATTTATTGGCGCGCCGCTACCCAAGAGCAGATCATTCGATCTCGCTCGCTATGGGATAAAGACCTCACCATCAAGCGTTCACCGATTCACACATCAGTCAAAGGGCCAGAGAAAGAAAAGCTGATTTACATCGAGCAAGATATCTACCTGCCTGAACTGAGCGACCCTGTCACGATCACCATTGGTATTGATGAAGATCCATTAGAATCCACACTGACAGAGCTTACTGGTCAAGTCTGGTTGATCCTAATGTTGCTGTTTGTTGGCGTGCTGATGTTGATCGGTATTCAAGTCAGTTGGTCGTTATTACCGCTCAGCAAGATGCAACGCGAACTGGTAATGCTAAGAAACGGCGAGCAACAAGGGTTAAGCGATAACTACCCGAAAGAGGTTTCTCCATTAGTCTCTGACCTCAATGCCCTGCTCTTTCACTATCAAGAGTTATTAGAACGAGCTCGTAACCACGCGGGTAACTTATCTCATGCGTTGAAAACACCGCTTTCAGTTCTAAAAAATGAGATAGAGCGACTTCCAGAGGATGACAAGGCACTGCTGCAACAGCCCATTCATCAGATTCAAAGCCAAATTGATTATCACCTTGGCCGCGCTCGTATGGCAGGTGCAATGAACATTCTTTCGGTGAAGTCTTCACCTTGTGAGCGTGTCGAAGCTATCTCAATGGCGTTTGATAAAGTCTACGCTGCCAATGAAGTCACCATGATTAACGAGCTAGACTCTGAGATTGAAGTGGCAGTAGAAAAAACCGACCTTGATGAAATGGTCGGCAACCTACTCGAGAACAGTTACAAGTGGGCGGGCAGCATTATTCGCGTCCATGCAAATGAACTCGACGATGGCAACATAGAGTTGGTGATTGAAGATGATGGCCAAGGCATTCCTGAAGAGAAGCTTGAGCAAGTGACCAAACGTGGCGTCCGACTTGATGAAACCACACCAGGAACAGGCTTAGGGCTTAATATCGTAAATGAAATGGCACACAGTTACCGAGGCAGCCTAACGCTCAGCAAGAGCTCAATGGGCGGCTTAAAAGCTTCTCTGGTGCTTAAAGTAAGTAAAGGCTGAACAAGCTAAGTAAAAGTTAAACACAATAAGCCCTAACGTAATGCTAGGGCTTAATTCTATCGACCTTATATACAACTCTATATATCGTTCACAGCAACATCCAAAGTTTGTGAATTATCACTAAGGGTCGTTGCTCCAATCGTTAATACCCGGCCATCAGTGTAATAGTCATGATCGTCATTGATCACTTCCACCGTTGCTAATGGGTACTTGTCTAACTCGATGTCTGGTAGTAACGTTCGTATCTGATTAGCAAGCCGATCTCGCTCTTCATCAACATTAGGGTCAATGTTATGAAGCACGGTCACAATGCCTGAGTAAGGCGTGACTTTAAGGCCATCATCATAGCTAATTGCGCCTAACCACTGAGGCTGGTTAGTTTTAATATCAACACCTGCACGCCACCAACGAATATGGCTGCGCTTCATCAGGTTACCCGGCAATTGAAAAGCCATATCTTGCGGCTTGTCTCGCCAATATAAATCAGACACTGGCGGCGTTTTTTCTCTAAGCAATGCGAGATAACCAACCCATTCAATCTCATTTCGAGAGAAGGTTTGATTCTCTATCCAGCCTAATTGCTTCATTAAGTCTCTTGGGGTTGCTCCAACATAAATTACGTTGATCGCTTGCGCCGAGTAGAACGAAGATTTACCGGGGAACGCTTTATAGGTAACCGAGTTCCAGTCGACTTTGTTTATTTGAGCCGTCTCTGGTTGATTCTGAAAGTCATCCGCTTTCCAGAAAAAGTGAGCGTAGTTCGCAAACAATACCCACGCCAACAACAGCGCACTAGACTTAAGTACTAAGCATCGCCACTTCATTCGGTAACCGATAATGGTGAAGACTAATACCGCGAACACACCAACGATCAAGCTATTATGCTCCGAGATAAATATCTTAAGGCTATTAAGCCACGGGAAGTTTTCAACGCCGTGCGCCAGTAACATGCCCCAAGCAATGAACTGCCCTCCACCAAGGGCCAAACCGATAAACGCCAACACACTAAAATTACGCCACGGTACACGATGCGAGCCAGCTATAAATGGCACAACCCAAGCGATAGGCCCTAATAAACGAGCAAAAAGAATGATGTATGTGCCTTTGCGAGCAACCAGATAGCGGCAGCGCGCAATTAATCTTTTGGTTTTAGGGCGAAACTTAATGAGCCTTCGTTGCACCTTAACACCGTATTTATAACCAATGAAATAACTGAGTTGATCACCAAGCAAACCACCTAGCATCACCAAAACCAACGCCATCCATGCACCTGAATACAGTTGAAAGCCCGCTGCGATAAAGAACGGCTCTCCCGGTACAAATAGGTTTGGGCCAATGAGAGCATCACCCAATGCTCCCAGAAACAACCCTAGTCCATCAAACATAACAACCTCAACGCTTACTGTTCTTTGTAGTGACCAAACTTGTAGTTCATTTCGTTGTTACGCATTTCGCCTTTAAAGAAGCGTCTTACATTGGCTTTAAGGTAAGTTGAACCCGTCTTCACAACACCATCTTGATCTAATCGACGTGGGTCAAAACCAAAAGTCATATTTAGGAATCTAAATCGCCATGTTTTGCTCGCACGTTTTACGTAGTCACAATCTTCACACAGGACGATCTCTTCATCAAAACCGCCGATCTCATCATGCGCCCGTTTAGTCGAGAAAATACATGCGCCAATCGCCGTCGGGAAAAAGAACTGAGTAGTAAACAAGCCTGCGTTAAATAGCCCGTAACCAAACTTGTGTACAAGCGGCAAACCTTTCGAGCTCATGTACACACCCGCCACTTCAAGCTTCTTCTCTTCTAGTTCATAAAGCGCTTTCGCAAGGAAGTTTCGAGGCAAGCTCACGTCAGCATCTAAGAAAAGGATTCGGTTGTATTGCGCCAATGAAGCACCCGTGTTTCGGCCAAGGCTCACACCACGGTTTTCCATGTGATGCACCGTTAATTTTGGCAACGCGTTTTCATAAGCTTGCGCCACTTCTCTGGTGTTATCTTCACTGTTCGAGTCGACAACAATCACTTCAAACTCTTGGTGGGTTTGCACGCTCAACTCTTCCATTAAGCGGCTAATGCGTTTCTCTTCGTTTAGCGTAATTACGACAATGCTTACCGGTTTCATATTTTCACCTATTCATTCTGCTGTTTAATTAACACTAAGATTAACGAACTAAGACTTAACCAAGTCTTAGGCAAACATTCATTTTCCGTTCATTAACTTGATGATTTAGCAGTGATATAAATAGATAAGGATTGCGATGTAAAAGGGAGTAAAATGCGCTAAACAAGCGTTAGCGAACGTTTTATCTCCAAACGAACCCATTATCGAAGGAAATTCACTTTGAGATGGGCTTCTGACTTGCTCATATTGGAATGTGATGTTAGTATCCGCGCTCGCTTAAGCATGAACTTTTATGTTTAAGCATTACCACACACTCAAGGTCGCATTGAGGTGTGAAGTTAATTTTTACTAATTTGAGAGTAAAACTATGAAATTTGAAGCAGTAGTACGTACTGAACTAGGTAAAGGTGCGAGCCGCCGCCTACGTCACGCTGGTAAATTCCCAGCTGTAATCTACGGTGGCGAAGCTGAAGCTGTAGCTATCGAACTTGTTCACGCTGACGTGATCAACCAAATGGACAAGCCTGAATTCTACGAAGCAATCACTCTACTGATTGACGGCGCAGAAGTTAAGGTTAAGCCACAAGACGTTCAACGTCACGCGTTCAAGCCAAAAGTTGAGCATATGGACTTCATCCGCATCTAATTCCCTACCAAGGAATAAGATTGGATTAATCCAGCCTTCTGCATAGAAAAGATAATCGATCTTACCAGTCGAGAAATCTAGAAATTCGAAACCCCGATGCTACCAACATCGGGGTTTCACCGTTTTTGAGCCCTCAAAAACGTCGTAAATCTCGCTCAATACACTGAAAATAATCAACTTTCCCCTTCCCCACTTTATCTCAGCTTTGCTTGGGTGGACGAAAAGTGGACTTATACAGTAGTTTTTCTTGTTTAAAATGCTAGGCATATTTCTAACCAAATTTAACTATAGGAAAAACTGTCTAAGTCGTTTCTGGACAAACATCAGCCTCAGAAAATCGAACATTAGCAATTTATGAATAACTACAGGTATGGAAAGTCATTAATAATGAGCAAGTAAAGAACAAGCACCTTCAGTTATGTTGCGGCATATTGCCCACTCTTTAGATAACAAAAAGTCGCTCTTGTTGAGCGACTTTTTTCAGAAAGTGAAAAGACAATAATCACAACTCTCTAACTAACTTCGTAAGTTGAGCCAAACTTGGCAGTGCCGTCATAGCACCTTTTTGCGTCGTCGCAAGTGCGCCACAGCCGTTACCCCAGTGCACCGCAGCTTCAACCTGACTCCAAGAACACCAGTCCGTATTCTGAGACAGCTTGGCTAGCAAGCCTCCAACGAATGCATCACCAGCACCTGTTGTATCAATAACTTGTTCAACTTTAGTGCCCTCAATCACTCGACGTTCACCATTGTAAACCGCCAACGCACCACGAGCGCCTAGCGTCACGATGATCAGCTTGTTAGGCGCCGCATTTAATGCATCTAAAGCCGTATCGAGGGTATCAGTGTCTGTCAGGAACGTCAGTTCTTCTTCAGAAAACTTCACTACGTCTGCCAGATTGACCGCATTCATCACCACTTCTTGGATCTGAGATGGGTCTGACCATACCTCATCTCTTAGATTAGGGTCAAAGCTGATGAAGCCGCCTGCTGATTTCATTCGCTTCATCGCTTCAAGCGTTGCGCTGCGTGATGGCTCGTTAGCCAAAGCGATCGAACAGCTGTGCATCCATTGCCAAGATGCAAATGTTGGGATGTCTTCGACGCTGAAAAATTGGTCGGCGCTTGGCTTAACCATAAAGGTAAAGCTGCGTTCACCATCATCATCTAAGTCGACAATCACCGTAGATGTTCGCTGAGCTTCATCCAGCAGCATGTCATCGGTATTCACCTTCTCATCCGTTAGGGTTTGCTTCATAAAGCGTCCTAGCGGATCTTGCCCAACTCGACCAAAGAAAGCGGTATCACCACCCAATCGAGAGATGGCCACAGCAACGTTTGCTGGTGCGCCACCAGGGCATTTTAAATAACGATCCTCGCCATCTGGAATCAAATCCACAACAGCATCTCCAGTTACCCAAACCTTGTTCATATCACTTTGCCTCTAGTAACGACGTTTAAATTAGAATTCGTAGAACAGACGTACACGAGCACCGAAATCGTCTTCTTCAGCAAAGGCGGATGCGTCCGATTGTTGGTCCAGTTTGTTATCAACCATCGTGTAGTATGTACCTAGAAGAATTGAAAAGTCTTGTACTTCAAGTACATCACGGAATGCGTAAGATGCATACCATGTTGATACGTTTACGTCGCCTTCAGCCCAAGAAGAAAACTCTTTGTTTTCATACTCATTGATTGCGTGAATGTAGCCTAGGCCAAAGTTATTCCAAAGTGCGTTAACACCCGCTGTTAGGTTGTTTTCGTCTACAGCATCCATGTAAGCAACATTCGCATTTACACTCCAATCGCCGTTGGTCCAGTTACCAGTCAAGCCGTAACCCGTACGATCTGAGATATCAACACCATTCGCCACAATCGCGTCTGAAACTAGGTTGGTTTCCACCGAAGCGGCTACCTTGAAATCACCCATTTGGTAAGCCACAACTGGGCGCACTAGGAATGAATCTTTAACTGTGTCGATTTGCTCACCGTGGTATTTACCTTCAATACCGCCATCGAACAAGTTAGAGCGGTCACCGAGCATTGCGCCGACTTCAACATACAAGTTGCCAAAAGTTTGGCTGTACATAATTTGGCCGTCTGAGCCGCGACCACGCGCCTCTTTCGCTTGGTACGTGTAAGCCGCACCGTCTGAATACAGGTCGTTCGCTGTGTCACCTGAGTACTCTAGGAATACATCAAGACCAACAGGGAACATGTCGTAAGCTTCAAAGCGACCCGCTTTAATAGCCCAACCGTCTTTCTTACCAAACTCAAAGTACGCATCATCCAGTGCAATATTACCTGTGCTCTCAAACAAAGGCTGTGCTTTCACACCCACATAGTGACCATTGCTCGTGTACTTTTCGCCAGCAAATTCAATTAGAACGCGGCCGTCTTGGTTAAATTCGCTGTCATTATTATCGTGTGATTCACGGTCTTGGTAGTTGAAGTTCAACTCCACGTTACCGCCAACAGAGAAGTTACCTTCTTCCGTATCAACAATGCTGATTCCAGCGTTCGCTGTCATTGCAGCCATTACTGAAGCCGCAGCGAGCGACATTTTTAGTGTATTTTTCATGCTAAACCCTATATTTTGGCAATAAGAGGCCCTCCCCAACGAGGGCCTTGTTTTTTGTTTTGGAATAATTTATTGGTGGCTAGCGAGTAGCCTGTATCGCAGACATGTAATGCAGTGTGCCAGTCGCATTATCTAGCGCGACCAGAGACAGCTCATCGATGAAGATGCGAGAGGTGAACACTGTCTTGCCGTTGTCAGCAAAAATTTCCATCGCTGAGTTATCGACAAAGATGCGAATAGTTTGTGCTTGCTCTAGGCGCTGTGCATAACGAACCGTGCCGTATGCTTCCGCGTGTAGATGTGAAACGTGAGAGCGGTCCAGAATCAGCTCATCGCGATCACCTTGGAACACCATCTGCTCACCTTTCTGGTTAGCCAGAATCAGAGTGAAAGACTCATCTACATTCAGTTCCAACTCAAACGCTCGTGACATCAATGCCACAGGTGTAGAGCCTTCAACATCCACTGAGTTTTGACGCAGCGCTTCAAGCTCTTTCAATGGTGTCTGAATTAGGTAACTACCATCAATCGTCAACTCACGTGGCAGAGTCAGCATGTGTGCCCAGCCATTCTTATCGGTTGGGTAGTCACTTTTTGAGTTACCTAGCCAGCCAATCAAGATACGACGTTGTTGGTCATCCAGATAAGTTTGTGGCGCGTAGAAATCGAAGCCTTTGTCCAGCTCACGGTAGCCTTGGTTGTTGAATACTTTCGATTCAAAATCAATACGCTCACCGACCATATAAACCACAGAGAAGACGTTCTTAAGATCGTACTTATTGTCTGAGCTAACACCTTGAGGCGAGAAGATGTAAACCCCGTTTTCATCGGTTTCGTAGTAGTTCGGACACTCCCACATATAGCCAAAGTCTTCGAGACCCACATCGATGTCACCCATATGGTGGTAATCATCAATGTCTTTACCGTGGTAATAAGCCAGCGTGCCCTTTTCGTTATGATCTTGAGCGCCAATCAACATGTGATAATCGTTGTCACGACAAACCAGCACTGGGTCACGAATCTCTGCAGTGTAGGCATTAGGATCGAAATCCACGACGACGCCTTTCTTTTCCACGTTACCTTGCTTGTCCATAATCGCGAGAACTTGAGTCGGGTGACGTTGGTCATTCTCCTTTTTCAAATTCGCCGTGTAGAAAATGTACAGCTGGTCATCGTGTGGTACACCAACACCGGTATAACAACCATGATGGTCATAATCTTGGTCTGGGTACATCGCGATACCGCGGTCAGTAAAGTTCACGAAATCGTTGGTCGATACGTGGTACCAGTGCTTCAAACCGTGCACTGGGCCAAGCGGGAACCACTGATAGAAAATGTGGTGCTCGCCATTGAAGTAACTCAAGCCATTCGGGTCATTCAACAAGCCGTGCTTTGGTGCAATGTGGTAGCTCGGGTAAAACGGGTCTGTTTGTGTTTTGTGTTCAATATCCGCCAAATACTCCTCGCTCACCTCGTGAATTCGGACAAAGCGGTTTTGACGATTAGAAAAATCCATAACAACTCCAAGAAAAAGATATTCACTCAAATAGGTGGTGAAAAATTATTTAGGCTCTTTGTAAAGCAGCTTTGTTAATGCGAAAGCCGAAGCCGCACCCACCAACATAACAAGCACATACATTCCTAGACCGCCGCCAAGATAAAGCAGAACACCCGGTAACATAGTTGCGCCCGTACCCGCAGAGCCAATACCCGCAATCGCGCCCAAACAGCCACCTAATGCACCGCCAATACAGCCATACAAGAAAGGTTTTACGCGAGGCAGAGTAATCGCAAACATCGCTGGTTCAGTGATACCAAACAGAGCTGGCAACGCTGCACCAAACATACCAGTACGCTTTACTTTGTCTGTCTGCATCGACATAACCGCCATTGCCGCACCAAACTGGCCTGCAATTGCAGCAGTACCCAATGGGTTGATGTAGTCAAAGCCTGTATCTGTCACCATTGCGATAGTGATAGGCACGATGGTGTGGTGCATACCTGTTACCGCCATGAATTGAATTGCGCCTCCGTAAATCAAGCCACCAATGCCGTATGGGATTTGTAAGAAGTAGAGAACGGCTTCGGTAATGAGTTTTTCAATGCCGAGTAGGATTGGACCAACGAACACCAAGCCAGCAATCAAAGAGACCAACAACGTAATAAATGGTGTCAGAATCAAATCCAGAACTTCAGGGATGTGTTTGCGTGATGTGCGCTCAACTAAGGCAGCAAACCACCCCATAAACACCGCAGGAAGAATCGAGCTTTGTAAACCAGTCACCGCAATTTCGAAACCCATGAATGGAATCATCATCGCTTCGGCGTTACCAAAGGCGACATCCCATTTATTGGCGAGTTGCGGTGCCACCAGCATCAAGCCCAATACAATACCGAGCACTGGGTTACCACCAAACACGCGCATGGCAGACCATGTCACCAATACTGGAATAAAGATGAAGGCAGTATCGGTTAAAACTTGAGACAACGTATTTAACTGTGGCGACAGTTCAATACCGAAGCCGTTAACCAACAGCCCACGCAAGCCCATAAGTAAGCCAGTTGCAACCAACGCTGGGATGATGGCAACAAAGATGTCAGAGAAAGTACGTGTTACTGTTTGGAACGTGCTGACTTTGTCTTTTTTCTCTTCAGTTTGTGGGGCTTCTTCAATGGCTTCATTGCCTTTCATAATGGCAAAAACCTTACCCACAAATCCGGTACCCAAGATCACTTGGTGCTGACCATTTTGGAAGAAGTACCCGTGTACACCTTCTGTTGCGCTGAGTCCTTCAGCATCGACTTGTTCATCGTCCTTGGCCACAACACGCAGTCGTGTTGCACAGTGATTCAGTTGTGCGATATTGCCCTCACCTCCCAGCAAGGCCATAACTCTATTCGCTACAACTTTCGCATCTCGCGCCATAATTTTCGTCTCCAAAGAGTGCAAAGAAATAACAACCTGTATTTAACTTGT